>CAJXRJ010000004.1 GCA_913058555.1 uncultured bacterium | reverse complement strand
TCTCGTGGGCTCGGAGATGTGTATAAGAGACAGGGATGGGAAGGGTGGCTGCAGTTGGAGCGGGAACGCTCCGCACCCTTAGTTTGGCCTGTTCTGGCAGATGCGCAAGCGGGCGAACGGCCAGCGGCCATTTGCAGACACGATCTACGGCCTATGGCCACCCCTGGGGGGCCCAGGGCGGCCCGCAATGGAACATAATGTGGGCCTCACCTCACATCCGCGCACGATCCGTCATCCCTATGCTCTTTCTCGCGACTCTCTCCGTGGCCTGCAGCGCCATGTGCTCGCCTGCCGCGCCCTTCCAGGATCACGGAGCCATCCACTCTCCGGAAGCGGAGTTCGTTTGGCGAATCCCAAGCCTCGCGGGCCTCGAAGGGGCCGCAGCGAAGAGTGCTGTGGGCCAGCTTCTCGCGGATCCTGAGTTCGAAGCTTGGGTCCGCCTGATCACGGGCCGCGGGGACTTCGAGGCGCCAAAGACCATCAAGGGGGCCTACGGGCTCGCCCGGGGCGGGGGTCCCGCCACCGAATGGGACCTCGTGCCCGAACTCCTCTGGGGAGCGCGAACCCAGGGGATCTCGGTCTCCGTGAAGTCGAAGAACGGTTCCATCCTGGAAACCGCGCTCGGCCTCCGGGGGAACGAGACGGGCACCCTCGTTCAGTCGATCATGGAGAACTTCCACCTCCATTGGGCCATCGAGTTTTCGTCGAAGGAGGACCGCGCCGCTTGGCTCGCCTCAGCGATCGAACGGTTCGAGGACCGCGCCGACTGCACGATCGTCGCCAATGATGGGGAGTCGGGCACCTACCGCTGGACAGCCGGCCTCGACGAGCACCGGAACGAGGAGCCATCCCAAGGGGGCACGCTGCGGCTGATCGGGCAAAAGCACGCGGTCATCGAAACGGGCAACACCACCCTCGCTGGCGCCATGCCAACGGGTTCCACCCATCCACTGTTCCCAACGGACACAGCGGGCGATGACGTCACCGCGGCGATGGAGATGACGGCGGCAGCGATCGGCTCGCTCCCGTGGGAGAACCCAGAGACAGCTCCTTTGGAAGAACTTCTCGCCGCCTGCGCGGGATCCATGGCCGAGGCAGCGACGTCCCTCTCTGGACAGCTCGAGTGGGTTGGCGGCGACCGGACCGCCGCACTGCGTACGCGGAGGGCAAAGGGTGCCCGGAAAGCCGTGGGCTCCGCCCCGCTCTCGAAGGGAGCCCTGGCCCTCGCCCACCCCGAGGCCCACGTCGCCGTCGTCACGAGCATCGACCGGGAAGCCTTCGCAAAGTCCTTCCGTGCCCTCGGAGCGAGCGACGAGATGATCGCCTTGTTCTCGGAAGCCAGCCCTGAGGTAGGCATCAGCATCCTGCCCATGAGCCTTGGGGTCCTCCCCCAGGTCCTTGTGACCTTCGATATGGAGGACCGGGCTGCCACCCTCGCGGCTCTGGAAGCTGCGTGCGACCAGATCGCCGAGTCCACCCGGCGCGAGGTCTTCTTCGCCAAAGCCGAGTACCGCGGCGCCTACTACGTGACGCCGCGCTTCAAGAGCTCTGGGATCCTCGAGGCGCTGATTCAGCCGTGCCTCGTCATCACCGAGGACCGGATCTTCCTCGCGACAGGCACCGCCCTTGCCAAGCGCGAGATCCGGCGCCTGCGAACGGAAGCCACCCGCCGGGTCCACGCCAGCCTCGCGGCCATGAACGCCCCCGAGACGGGCGTCACGTTCGCCGCCTGTGCGGACTGGGCCGGCCTCCTCACAGACGTTCACGGGCGCGCGGAAGGCATTCTCAAGACCCTGGGCACCGCTGGTCTCGGCCCCGTCGACCCCGAGATGCTCCCGCCCCTCGGGCTCCTCACCCGGTACCTGACCCCAAGCACGCGCTGGGTCGCCATCTCCGACACCGGATTCACGGAAGAGGCCCACACGCCCTTCGGCCCCTGCGAGTTCAGCATCGCCGCCGCCGTCATGGTGAGCTGGTTCACCGTCCAGGTGGACAGCCAAGTCGCCATGGCCAAGATCGCCGTGGCCAAGTCCGACCTCGTCACGATCCACAGGGCCCTGCAGCAGTACTACCTGATCGAAACGGAGTGGCCCGACCGCCTCTCTGACCTCCCCCTCACCAACACCGACCCCCGCGACCCCTGGGGGTCCGCCTACCGATTCGCCGTGGACCAAGGGGGTGAACTCCAGCTCTGGTCCATTGGCCCCAACCTCATCAACGAGAAGGGCGATGGCGACGACATCGACCTCAGGAAGCTGATCCGGTGACAACGGCCGATGCGACCTTCACCGGGTCTCAGGACAAGGGGCCGACTCGCTAGAGGGAGCCTGTTCCATCAGGCGAAGGTCTCGATGGGTTGTCCGAGGGGCCGCTTCGGCTACAAGACGTGCGACCGTGCGCAGTGGCGCACGAATGCTCAGAAACCGACACATGACCCCCCTTCCCGACCTGGACCAGCCCGAACAGATCGCGGAGCTGGTCGCAAAGTTCTACGAACGGGTCCGGGAGGACGACCTTCTTCGTCCCGTCTTCGTGGACCAAGCGAACATCAACTGGGACGAACACCTCCCGAAGCTCACCGCCTTCTGGTGCAAGCTTGAGCTCGGGATCCCCGGTTTCCACGGCGCCCCAACCCCAAAGCACTCTGCCCTCTCGAGCATCGAACCGTTTCGGGCGGAGCAGTTCTCGAGGTGGGTAGAGCTCTTCCACGACACGGTCGACCGTGGATGGCAAGGGCCACACGCCGACTCCGTGAAGGACAGAGCGCGGATGATTGCCCAGGTCCAGTCCCGCGTGGTCCGGGGAGCAGAGCCTTGGGATGGGGCCTAGGGCGCCCCACCTCGTTCAACCGAATCAGCCAGCGTAGATGGCGGTGTAGTTGCGGGTCTCCTCGGTGGTGGCGCCGGGGATCGTGAGGACGAAGGGCTCGTCTTCGTTGACGTCGGAGTCGACCTCATCGGGGAGGACGATGACGTTGTCGCTGAGGGGCTGACCTGTTTCGGCGTCGCAGATGACGCCCAGGCGGGTGCCGGTTTCGGCGGTCTCTGGGATCTCGACGATGATGGCGACGGGCTGGGGAATGGCGTCGGGGATCGGGGCGACGGGGACCGGAACGTTGCCGGCCTGGGTCTCCTTGGCCATGCGATCGAGCTCTTCCTGGCGGCGCTTCTCGACGTCCAGTTGGGCCTTGGCTAGGCGAGCCTCCTCGAAGCGGCGGGCCGCTTCGACGCGGGCCGCCTCCTCCCGTTGCAGGCTCACGGCCCGCTCGGCGGCGCGGCGCTTTTCGTCTTCTTCAGCGCGGCGGCCTTCTTTCGCCAGGGCGACCTGGTTGCCAAGAAAAGCACCGGCCGTGGCACCAATACCAGCGGCCACGAGGATCGCGTCTCGGTCCTCCCCCATGGCAGCGGCGACGCCAGCGCCGATGACCGCGCCGGCGAGGCCTCCGGTCAGGGTCTCCTTCATGGTGCTGCAGGCCGGCGTCAGGAGACACAGGAACGAGACGGTGATAGCGCGGGTGTGGGTCGACATTTCGATGGGGCGGTCAGGGACGGGGGATCACCTTGGACAGGTGAATCCGCGGACGTATCCGACGGTGTTTCTGGGGAAATCCTCGGGCCCACGGATTTGGGCCCTGAAATCGGATACTGAAATCGGACACTGAAATCAGGCCCTGAGCTTGGACTCGGAAAGCGGCTTCCAAGAAAGGCCGAGGGCGCGTGCACGCCTCGTCCGATAGAGGAGAAAGTACCTTAGTGGGACCCAGAGGTGGCCCACGGGACCTCACCTTGTCTGGTCCTAGTCTGGCCCTTGTCTGGCAGGTCGCCACCCGACCCGCTCGCACGCCTTGAGCCACCCAGCGGCCCCCACCGGGAGCCACTGCACCGCTGCCATGCCCTCGAATCCCCACGCGTCCGACATCCCCGAAGAAGCCAGGACCCTGGCTGAGCCCGATGCCCTGGCGGAACTCCGGGACGATCCGGTGCTGGCGAATGTCCGCACATTCGAGTCCTTCCCGGTCCTCGGGAGCTGCGTTCTGTTCGCCCGGCTCGGCGGCGGAGCCCAGGGCGCTGTATACCGCGCGTGGCACCGGGAACTGAACATCCAGGTCGCCGTGAAGGCGCGCCTGGCGAGTGCGGGCATCGCCGCCGACCGGTTCGTCCTCGAAGCGGGGCAAGGGGCCGGCCTCACCCATCAGAATCTGATCGGAGCCCTCGAGGTCAAAGAGGCCGATGGCCTCCAGTACATGATCCTCGACTACGTGGACGGCGAAGATGTCGCCGCCCGCATGAAGCGCAAGCGTCGTATGGAGCCGCGCGAGGCCCTGACGATCCTGCGCGAAGCCGCCGCCGGCCTGGCGTTCGCCCATAGGAAGGGCGTGCTGCACCGGGACATCAAGCCGGCCAACATCATGATCTCGAAAGACGGCGAGGTGAAGATCGCCGACCTCGGGCTCGCGAAGGCCGCTGAGGCAACGGACCTGAGCTTGACCATGGCGGGTAGCGGCATGGGCACCCCCATGTTCATGCCGCCCGAGCAGTTCGTCGAGGCCAAGTCTGTGGGCCCCGCCGCGGACGTCTACTCCCTCGCGATCACGGGTTGGCTCATGCTCGCAGGCCGCAACCCGTTCAAGGGGTCGAGCCCCTACGAGATCAAGGACCTCGTGTGCGGCACCGGCGTCGCGAACCTGCAGAACGTCGTGCCCGGCATCCCGCCATCGATTGCGGATCTCCTGGCGCGCGGGACCGAGCGCAAGGCATCCAACCGCATCCCCGATGGGGCGCACTTTTTGACCGAAGTGGAGCGCGAGCTCTACGCCGTCGGCGGACCTATGGATCTCGCCGATCCCCACGCAGGCGCGTTCCTGCACCAGGGGGTGCTGCCCCCCAGCGCCGAGGTGATCACCCGGTTGATGGAGCACGAGAATCTCGCTCGGCAGGGCACACGCAAGGAGCACGCGACCATCCTCTCCGGGCCAAGGGACGAATCCCCGGTGGTGCCCCCACGCGACGGGCCCGCCGAAGCGAAGAAGAAGTCGCCCGCAGCGGCGATCGTCTTGCTCCTGCTTGTGGCCGGCGGAGGCGTCGGGTGGTGGTTTACCATGGGCCCGGGAGCGGAACCGGACTCGCCCGATCCGAAGGTCGATCCAAAGGCCGCCCCTCACGTCGAGCCGAACGTCCATCCGACCCAGGTGGTTCCCCCCGGTGGCACGAAACCGCAACCCGAAACCGACCCAAGCCAACCGATTGCGGTCGATCACGCCGCCCTCGCGAGCGCGGCCTTCGGGGACTCCGAGTGGTCCACGATGTTCCAAGAGATGCGCCTGCACGTCGAGGCCTCCTCCGTCGCATCACCGGACCTGAAGGATTGGCTCAATGAACGCACGAGCGGATTCCGCGAGCTCGGCGCTTGGAAGCAGACACGGGACCGATTGGATGAAGCCGGCCAGGAGGCCCTGACCGCGCTTGCGTCGAATTCCAGGTCGTCGACGCCACTTGTGTGCCTGACCGCAGCTGAGCTCAGCGTGGTCTACGACGGGCTGCGTTACCGCGTGGTCGAGGAACCGGGCAATTACGAGGTGTTCCTTCGGAAAGCCCTTCTGGGGGACCGCCCGATCAAGGCCGAGGCCAAGTTCCTGTTGGGGGCCGCGCACCTACATGATTTCCTGGTGGAGTCCACGGGAGCCAAGATCCCCAAGAAGGAGGTCACGGACAAGGCGTACGACCGGCTGAAGGGCGCCGATGAAGACGGGCACGACTCGGCGGGTGCATGGCTTGGATTGCTGTACCTGCGCATCCGCGAACTCGAACAAGCAGGCGGCGGGCAAGAGAGCGTGCCACGGAGCTGGGTCATCGGAGAATCCACGCTCGTCGAGATCGTGAAGAAGGGCGCCGCCCGAGGGTCGAAGGAAGCGCACTACATGCTCGCCACGATGTACGACCTCAAGATCGCGCCGGTGGATGCTCCCGATGACAACGATGGCACCGAACGGCGAAGGCTGTCGAACAAGCACTACGGCAGCGCAGCGACCCTTGGACACCCGGTGGCCATCGGCATCCTGATGGAACGAGGCGAGAACCTGCGTACCGCGGTGAACGACAACCTCAAGATGCTTGAGTCGTTCCTGAGCCAGCCCAACCCCGAAACGCGGAGCTTCGTGGAGCGCCTCTTAGCCCTCGCCGTCCTCACCGAACAGCCCGGGAAGGACCTCGCCAACTACTCGCGCGAGGACGCCATGGGTGTGCTCTTTGAGCGGGCGAACAAACCCATTCCCCCCACCGCTCCGGATCGAGCTTGGCTCGACCGAACGCTCTGGCTCCTGTGGGCCGATGAAGACCCCGTATTTCCCCCTGGGGTCAAGGCGCGCTGGTTCGAGGAAGCTTGTGCCAGCCCATGGAATGGACCGTACCGGCCGCTGGCCATGGACTTGCTCTTGACGGGTGAAGGGGGCTTTGGAACAAGCGCCCTCTTGATCATGAACAGCGGCTCCATCTCCGACCGCGAGTTCCCCTCGGCGGAGGTCCTTCGAAACACGATCGGGAGCGCCGTAGACGCCTATAATGGCGCCTATCCACCCATTATCCAGAAGCTCCTCGCGCAGCGCTGAGCTAGGGGCGCCCCCTGACGGTGTTCCTTAACGGTGGTCCTTGACGGTCGCCCTTGATGGTGGAATGAGCCGGTCCGGAAGGCGCATACTCCGCAGCATGGAACTGGACAACAAGCGCGCGAATCAGGGCCGATGGACGATGGCGGCAGGGGTTTTGACCGCTGGACTATTCACAGCGGGCTGCGCCAGCCCGCCGCCGGAGGCCCCCGAAGATTGGCGGGGACGGCTGGATGACATGGCCGCATCGACCGTGGACGCGTCGATGTCGGTGGCGCGGGGCGCCAAGCCAAAGACCCTGCGCCCGGAGTACCTCGAGGGGCCTCTCCTGGCTCGCTCCGAGCTGGAGTACGTCCTGCGCCGCTCGAGCGCGGAAGACGATCCCGAGCACTGGCTCCTGAAGCTGCGCGCACCGGAGATGCCGACCAAGCCGAGGGGTGGATGGACTTCCATGACCACGCGCCCGGACACGCCGCCCGAGCGCTTCGTGCACCGCCGCGCCAAGCCCTATCGTGGCACCTTCTCGATCTACGAGAAGGGCCAAGAGGTGGCGAAGAACGGGCTCGTCTTGCCCCTCGCCTTCTTCGGGACGCCCCTGTTCAAGGCCTGCGAGTTGGCCCAGTCCACGAGCCAGGATGAGCTGAACGCCTCGGGCCACACGGGGGAAGCGGACGATCCCGTCGCCTCCGCCCGCGCCGCCTTCACCGCCATGGCCCTCGCGGCGGGCCGCAACCCGGCCGTGGAGACCATCCTCAAGGAGACGGTCACGTGGCCCCAAGGCGGCCTCTTCTCCAAGCCTGACTTGGTCTTCGGCCTCGAGCCCGATCTCTTCGGGGCCCGCCCTGTGTCCACCCAATTCGGACCGGGCTACCGCCTCCCCGTGGAGTTCCAGATCAACGGAGCCCCCGCCTTCTTCGGCAGCTTCACCGTCGTGGAGCCACGGGGCGCGCTGCTCTTGACCGCGGGTGTCGTCGAAGTCGTCGGCTTCGCCCCCCACCGCCCCGACCACCGCGTGCACGTGGCCCTGGCCGGCGGCGCGATGCCCAAGACCGGACGCCTCGACAAGGAGGGTGTCCAAAAACTGCTGGCCATCGAACCCGAGCTGCGCATCGACACGGAAACGATCGGCGCGCCGTCGCCTGACTAATCGACTTCTCCCGGGGACCGGCTAGCGGCGATCCAGCATGCCAAGCCGGTCCCGGGTCCAACCGAGGAGCGGAAGCAGGCTGAACGAGATGGTCGAGCTGCCCTCGCCCGCGCGGTCGAGGAACGAAATGTCGAAGACAAAGTCGTGGCTGAAGCGGCGCAGGATGCCCTCGGCAAAGAGTTGCTGGTCCGTCTGCAGGTCGTGGACGTAGCGGGTTTCAATCTCCCACTTGTCGTCGACGCGCCACCTGCTGAGGATGCTGCCGGTCTCGAAGAGCTCGTCACCAAAAACGTCGCGCGCTTGGCCGTAGCGAGCCTCGACGAGGAAGACATCGTTGGGCTTCCACGCAATGGCGCTCCGCGAGTACGTCGTCTCAGAGGCCTCGAGGTCAAACCGCGCGTCGAGGCGGAAGCCAATCTGCCCGCGGCCGCTTCCGTAGCGCGTGATGTACTCCGCTAGCGTTCCAATCTCGGTGGTGTCCGGGAGGCCGTTTTCGCGGTCCGTGCGCAGGATGCCGCGCACGTCGAGGTCGAAGTTCTCGAACGTGTTGGGACGCAGCCAAATGGCGCGCAGCCCCGCCTCGAGCGTCGTACCGTCCGTCGGGCCTTCCGTCTGATCGAGGGGAATCGGCGCGCCGCCGGTCTCGTCGTAGATGGTGTCCACCGACGCGGAGATGCGCGGCGCGAGGGCGTGCAGGTAGCCGTCGCCGGTCACCTTGTGGAGGGTCGTCGAGACCTCCATGCCGGTCTTCACCGCGGCACGGGCGGGATCCTCGCCGTCGGCAAGGGCGTTCGTCCAAGCGGTGGCGCGGGCGTCGACAAAGGGAGCGACCTTGATGCCGGCGAGCTGGGTCGTGAGCGGGATCGAGATGCGCTGGCGAAGGTCCGCCCGGGCCGTTTCGTTGTTGCCGATGCTGGGGTCAGCGCCGAGGGGCAGGTCGGAGAAGATGTCGTTCCCAAGCTCACCCTGGCGACGTGTGAAGTAGCCAGCCTCGAAGGATCCGCCCCAAAGGACAGGGGCGCTGGTGAAGCGCCCCACTCGCCGTTCTCCGCGGTACGCGAGGAACGATGGCAGCTCTTCCTTTTGGCTCCGGAAGTCGTCGACTCGCTTCTGGGCGCCGGCCGCGAGATAGTCCGCACCGAAGGATTTGCGCCAGCGCGCGAAGGTGTCGCGCTGCTCGAAGCGCATGAAGTCGCCCTCGTAGAACTCGGGCTGGACCCCGGCATCGGTCTGCGAGGCAAACGCCACATCGAGCCATTCGCCCCGGACGATCGGATAACGGCTTCGGGCGTAGCCAAAGAGGCGTACTTCATCGCGCTCTGATTCGGCCACCCGCACGGTGCCGCGGTCTTCGCCACCATCTGGGATGCCGCCGATGAAGGCGTCCAGGCGGAAGTCCTCATCGAGGTCGTCGCCTGGCTCACGCTCCCGTAGGAAGAGCCCGAGCCCCACGAGCGGGCCGCGGCTCCCCAGGTACTGGGCTTCGGTATCCCACTTGCCCTTCAGCTTGTCGGTGTTCATCCCAAGGCGCTCGCCGATCCACTCGCCGAAGTCGCCCACATCGAACCGAAACGCGGCGCCCAGGACCGTGCCGAAGCGAGCCGTGCGGGCGATGCCGATATCGCGCAGGGGCGTCACTTCGCCGGCTTCGTTCTCGAAGCCCTCCACGCCGAACTCCTCGTCAAGCACGAGGTTGCCGATCGATGGGAGGGGAATTTGAAAGCCCCCCTGGAAGCGCAGCACGTTGCCCTTCGCGCCAAAGCGCCAGCGCCCGTCGTCGCGGGGCTCGAGGGAGAATTCACCCGTGCGCACCACGAAGTGCGGCACGTCGTGGTCGCAGGTGGTGAGGGTCGCGCCTTCCGCCACGAGTCGTCCCTCTTCGTCCGTCGCAAGACGCTCGGTCCGGACGCGCAGGGGCACTTCCTCGCCGCGGGTCATGAGCGGATACACAAGCTCCGCGTCCTCCAGCCAGGCCGACGCCTTGTGAAGGTTGATGTAGAGGCGCGACCCCCGGGCGGCCCGCTTGTCCGCCCGTGCGATCTCGACGCCGCCCTCCATGAAGAGTGCGCGGACGTACTTGCCGTAGTCTTCGGACTGCATCTCGAAGAGCAGTTCCGCGAGGAAGTTGGGCCGTCGTTCGATCACTGGCCCTTGGATGGGCTCCGAGCCGTCTTCGACCGCGGCGCTGCGGAGAATCCCCTTGCCCTTCTTCTGCCAGGCCGCTTTGTCGATCCAAACAGCAAGGAAGTCGGCCCGTGCTTCGTCGCCGCCCACCGTAATGATCGGCGAAACGACGGTCATCAGAGCCTCGTCGTCAACCGGCGTCGTCTCGATGCCGGCGAATTCAACGGTCCAGGCCGTGGCCCCTTCACCGCCCTCGAGGACGCCGCGGCTTGAGTCGAAGAGGAAGTCCTCGCCGACCCCGAACACGATTCGCGGATCGACCGAGATCCACTCAGACCGAAACGCGATCCCCATTTCTGGCAACGTGATCCGAGGCTCGATGAGCCGGAGCTTCGTTCCGTCGGGCTCACCGGCCTTGAACTGCAGAATGCCTCCGTTCGACAGAGACACGGTGGTCTCCGCAAATTGCATCGGAGTCCTTGGTTCCTGATCTTCGTCTCCCTCGTCGTCCTGCCAGCGGGGGACAGGCTCAAACGGGCCAAGTGTGCGAGGGCTCTGCTCCGGAGCCTCCTCACCATCCCCGTTGTCCCCCTTCGAGTCTTCGTTGTCCCGTTTCAGCGTGGCGGGATCCAGGGAGAGCTCGACGGTCTCCACCTTATTGAGGCCACCAACACCGTCTTCGATGAGGCAGATCACAGGCCGTGCCTGGGTTCCTTTGAGGTAGATCAGGTCCTCAGAAGCGGTCATCCGCTCGGCACGCAGCTCGCGCAAGGCGACGCCACCCATCGTTGAGACGCGCACGGCAGTTTGCAACTTGAGGTAGACCGCGCTGGCTTCGATGCTCGTTCGGGTGAAGTCCACAACGGACGCCTCCATCGTGTACGGCAGAAGCTCGCCGGGCAGAACCCCCGTCACTAGAACCCGCTTTCCGATGGGCGCCACCAAGCGTCCACGCTCGCCGTCGTAGAGCGAGAAGGTCTCCCCTTTCCCCTGCATCTCGGCCTTGTCTGGCCCGCCCACGAGACGCAGCCGCACGGAGCCCCGCGCCACGAGAGACGAGTCCGTGAGGTCCATGACCTTTTTCCCGTCCTCATCCACCGCAGGCACGCCGAGGAACCCATCGATCGTGACGTGATCTGACGTGACGTCGACGGCCTGACCGCCCCCTTCGAAGTGACAGTCCGTGACCTCCTCAGCGGTCAGGGTGAACGGCGTACGAAGGGGCTCCTCGTCACCGATGGTCGCCGAGGCCTCGATCGGGCCCGCGGGTCCAGCGTGGCGCACGAGCGTCGCTTCGCTGGCCTCGAGTCGCCAGGCCTGGCGCTCGTCCTCGGGTACGTCGATCGGCAGCTGATCGCCCTCGAGGGAGAAGGCGGTGAGCTTCATCGAAACGTCGCCCAGCAGATGCAGGCGCATCTCTTCGCCTTCATCGAGCATCGCGCGACGGTCCTGATCCTGCGGAGCGTCCGCGATGTTCGGCCCGCGCAGGGCCGCATCGAGCTCGAGCCTTGTGGCCCGGAAGATCCCGCTGCCGTTGAAGCCGTCGAAACGCGCCTCGCGTACGAAGCTCGCTTCAATTCGGACTTCCTCGGCCCGGCCGGCGCGCACCACGCCCACAGGGGCCGGTCCTTCCTCGTCGGTGAGCGGCCGACCGGTCACCTTCCGGCGCAGAAGAACGGACTCGGCGTCGATGCCCCAAACCGCGTCGAGGGTTTCGAACTGCGCCGCGACGCCGCCCTCCGCGAGCACGGATCCAGCGTCCATGGTCAACGTGGGCGCGTGCAGCCAGCCGGAGCGAACACCGGCGATCTCCTCGGCATCGATGGCCAGCGCCTTGTCCTCCGGGACCAGATCCAGTCGAACCGGGTCGGTGTCGGTGCCCGACAGAACGACGAACGACTTGCCGCGGGTGATCGCCGTGGGGGCAAAGGCGGATCCCCAGGCGGTGCGGTACAGGACGTTGGTGGACGCCTCCAGAGTATTCGCCTCGAGGTCAACGTTCTCGATCAGTCCGGCCTCGACGCGGTAGGGCTCCGAACCAATCGACTCCGCCACGACCTCCTCGGCGCGCTCGACGAACCAACCGTTGTCGCCCAGGCGAGCGTTCATCCCGCCCGCCGCCCGCAAGCGGTACGACTCGGCCTTCTCCACGTCCCTATGGGTCACGCGGGTGGGGCCATCCGCGCGCACGCGGAGCTCGGACTTGGAAACGTAGGTGGCTTCGAGCACGTCGCTTGCAAGGTCTCCCCGGCTCGAGCGCACGCGAACATCGCCTTCGACGACCACTTCAAGGTCCGTTCGATCGTCGAGCCCCTTGCTGTAGACGCGCTCTTCGAACGTCACCACGTCGCCGCGGTCCACCGCCTCGATGCGGCCGGGCCCCAGGAAGACCATGCCGATCTCCCGGGACGAGGCACCGGCATCGGTGGGCGTCGTCGTGTCGATGAACGTCGCGGTCAAAGGACCTGCGCCGGAGACTTCCACTTCGAGCTCTTGGCCGCTCTTGTCCTTGAGGCGATAAGCGAGGGAGGGCTCGTCCTTGAGCACACAAACCGCCAGGTCTCCATCGCCGTTAAAGGTGAAGAGCGCACTGTCCCCGCGGTAAACGTCCGTACCCCGTTGGATCTGAACGGCGCCCTGTGCCTGGGCCGACAGGATGCGGGGCCGCTTGTTGCCCTTGGTGAACTGGATCAGGATGTCGAGGTCGTCGGCGTCGAGCACGACGGGGCGCGCCATCCCTTCCTCGGTGCCCGCACCACCATCGATCGCGCCCGATGTCCCTTGGCCATTCGGCGCGCCATCCTGATTGCCGTCGCCAGCTGGCTCGCCGGAGTCCGTGTTGTCCCCGGTCGGGCGCCGAACGTCGGATGACTGGCGGAGCTCGGCCTTCACGCCGGACTTTGCGCGCACGCGAATGGTGCGTGGAGCAAAGGAGCCGCCGATGTCTGTGGGCTTCACCTCCACGATCGAGAGCGAGCCCGTTTCGTGGGTAGAGATCGTCGCCACGCGGCCTTCGCCGAGCTCGAACGTGATGTTCGCGCCTTTGACAAAGTCCAAGGCGCTACCGCTCGTCTTGGCCTCCAGGCCGCGCCCCCATCCGCGCACGTCGCGGGAACGGAAAGTGACGATGTCCTGGTCCACGGACTTCAGGTCCTCGGAATAGAACGCCACGTCCATCCGGGGTGCGTCCATCGTCAAGGGCGCGAGGGGCGTGCCCCGCATCTGCCGCACGACAACGGACTGCAGCTCCGCGACAAAATCGGAGTCCGGCAGGCCGAGCTCGCTCATTTGGCCGCGGACGATGGCCCCTTCGGCGAGGATGCGCGACCGCAGGACCTCCGCCGCGGACGGTCCACGGCCGAGTTCAAAGGTCTCGGCGTGGATGTTCTTCAGGCGGTGCACTGAATCCGCGACGTTGAAGACGGTCTCGGGCTCCCAGCGGATCTTGATGCGCGGGTCGCCCTCTTTGCGGGGGCTGCGCTCCACGGACATGACCCCACTCTGGGCAGCGAACTCGTTCTCGCCGATGACGGGCTTCTTGCCCCCATCCTTGTCCGGATCGTCTGTGGATTCGCCGTCCGCCGGCGTCGTGTCCCCTGGGGAGTCGCCCGTGTCTGGTCGTGGATCTGGAAAGACGCCGTCCACGCTCGTGTCCGAGCGATCCACAGGGTCATCTTCCGCATTGGCCTCGCGGCGGCTGTGCTCGAAGTACCAGAGAGCGCCGGCGCCCAGGGCCAGCGTCGCGATCAGAATGATGAAGCGGCGCATGGGATTAGATACCCACCTCGATCAGGTCTTGCACGTCGATCAGACCCACGGGGCGCCTCGATTCATCGATCACGGGCGCCATGTCGATGCGGTTCTCCCGCAGGAGGCGGTGGGCATCCACGGCGAGGTCGGAGGGAGCCAGGACTTTGGGCTGGGCCGCCATGAATTCGTCGATGGGTCGCTCCAGGCGCTCGAAGGAGCCGCCCTCCAGGAGGCGACGCAGGTCGCCGTCGGTGAAGATCCCTGACAGCACGCCGTCGGCGTCCACGACGAGCGACGCGCCGGGGCGGCCCTTGGTTTTCGATGTTTGAATCAGAGCGTCCGCGACGCTGGTGCCGGCGAGGACCAGGGGCAGCGCATCCCCCTTTCGCATGACCTCGTCGACCCGCATCAACCGGCGACCGAGGCTGCCGGCGGGGTGGAAGACCGCGTAGTCCCGGGGACCAAACTCGCGCTCCTCGAGCACGGCCATCGCGAGGGCATCCCCGAGGGCAAGCATGAGGGTTGTGCTCGCGGTGGGCGCGAGCTTCAGCGGACAAGCCTCCTCGACGCGCCCGATATCCAGGAGGTGATCCGAATGGGTGCCCAGGGTCGAGTCCGCGCGGCCGGTCAGGCCGATGAGCGGCAGCCCGAGCTTGCGGACGGCGGCCATGACCATGTTGACCTCGGCGGTCTCGCCAGAGTTCGACAGCGCGAGGACGACGTCCCCCGGGCGGATGCGACCGAGGTCCCCGTGGAGCGCTTCGGCCGGGTGCAGGAAGAACGACGGCGTCCCGGTGCTCGCGAGGGTCGCGGAGATCTTCTGGCCCACGAGGCCGGCCTTGCCCATGCCGGTGACGACGGTTTGACCTTGGCATCCGAGCACGCACTGCACGGCGGCGGCGAAGGCCTCACCGCGCGGACCGTGGGCGAAGCCATCGGCGAGCCGGCCAATGGCCTCGGCCTCGATCCGAAGGACGAGTTCACCCCTCGCCGCGGGCCGAATACGAGCCGATGGCTGGCTGGGCGCCGCGTGCGAATCCGAGGGATTCGACCGAGTCTCCGGGCTGGAGCCCTCGCGGGTGTCTATGCGGATCTCGGGGCGAAGATCCGGGCGGGGCTCCTGAGTCATTTTTGGCTATCAGGCCGTCCGGGAATGGGGTGGAGCGGCGCCGAAGGAGTTCATTCTAGTGAGCAAGAGGAGCCCCGAACAAGGCGCGTGCCGATCTCTGGTGGCAGGTACCCGGGCAGGTAGGTGTTCCTACGGTCCATAGCCCCGAAACCCTGGCGAATTCTGGTCGGTGCCCGCCTACATTGTCGGACATGCTGAGTCAGGACACGTGGGTAGGGATCGGGGGTATCGGAAGCCTCATCCTGGCTTTGACCCTCCACGAATACGCCCACGCTCGGGTAGCGACATGGCGTGGGGACACGACCGCGAAAGATCTCGGGCGGCTCACGATCAACCCGATCAAGCACATCCACCCCGTGATGACGGTGCTGCTGCCCGCGTTCATGTGGTTCGTGCTCCCGATGATGGGCATTCCGAGGCTGCTCTTTGGGGGCGCGAAACCGGTGCCGGTGGTCGATCAGAACCTCAAGTCCCCCGCCCGGGACATGGTTCTCGTGGCCATGGCGGGGCCAGCGATGAACTTCATGTTGGCCCTGGGGTCCCTGGCGGCGATCGAGGCCCTGCGCAAGCATGCGGGGTTCCACACGACCGAGGATCTCTCGATGCTCATCCTGATGGAGTCCGTGAAATTCAACATCCTCCTCACGGTGTTCAACCTGCTGCCGATTCCGCCGCTGGATGGCTCGCGGCTCCTGAGCTACCTCCTGCCGCCCCTGAGGCCGCTCTTCCGGTACTTCGAGGTGGTGGGAATCCTGCTGGTGCTCGCCTTCGTGTTTTGGGTGCCGGGTGCCCAAGAGAAGCTCATGGAGGGCATGTCGTTCCTCTACAAATGGATGGCTGGCGTAGTGAAGTAGGGCTTCGACCCCGTAGGCTGACGGGGAGCCATGGTGACCGAGTCCGAAACCGAGCCCGCGACGGAGCCCGAGGGCGCCCTAGAGGGTGATCAGCTGGATGCCGGGTCTGAAGCCGGGCCCCCATCCGCATCCATCATCCGCACGGAGGATTTCACCGTCCGCCTGGATGAGGTCTTCCAGGGGCCCCTCGACCTGCTGCTTCACCTCGTGAAGGAACAGGAGGTCGAAATCCAGGACGTGCGCCTGGCCGAAGTGGCCGTGTCGTACATGACCCACGTGCGCGCGCTGCGGGACCTCGATATTGAGGTGGCCGGGGAGTACCTCGTGATCGCAGCGACCCTGATGGCGATCAAATCCCGCTCGCTGCTGCCCCGGGAAGAGGTCGAGCTCGAGGATGATCTCGACCCCCAGGACGAGCTGATCCAGCGCCTGATCGAGTACCGACGCTTCAAAGGGGCCTCCGACGACCTCGACGACCGATACCACCGGCGGTCCCTCGAGCACGAGCGCGGCTACCGGGGCGAGGTCCGGGACAATGAGCCCGAACGCACGTTCGAGCTAGGTGAGATCACCGCGTGGGACCTGCTGGCGACCTTTTCGCGACTGATGCGAGAAACGGCCGCCGGTCGCACCCACCACATCAAGAGCGATCCAAGGCCCCTGCGGTGGTACGTGCAGACGATCGGACTGGCCGTGCGGTCGGCAGGCAATGGAGCCTCCCTGCGGGCCCTCGTCGAGGCCCTGGGGGACGTGCCGACCCGCGAGGGCATCGTCGGCGCCTTCTGCGCACTCCTGGAGCTGATGAAGATTGGCCTCGTGACCGCCGTCCAGGAACGCCAAGAGGACGACATCCTCCTGAACTGGATGGCAGGGCACGGCGACGAGGACGACCTCGACGACCTGATCCGGGCCTCTCGGTTCATGGACGAAGACGAGGACGACCTGGATAGCTCCCTCGACGAGTCCGAAACCGAAGCCGCCGACCATGCGGCCGCGGACATCGCCCTCGCGGAGCTGGACCGGGATCCGACCGACTACGACACTGACGCCGAGGATGAGCTCGACGGCGACCCTGAGAACGCTCCAGAGTCCCCAGCCATCGATTCGTCAGTCCCCGTGGAAGGGGGGCCCGAAGAATCGCCCACCAGCGAGTCTGGACCCGATCCCACCGGATCCGACCGAGCCTGATAAGCTCCTGCGATCGCGGTGATTCGTGGGTTCGCCTTGAAAGGCTCCCGGAAATCCCCGATGAACGGGGCCCGCGGCGAAATGCCGGCGCCTTATCCAGATACCTCCCATGTGGCCCACTACAACGTAGGGCCAGCCCAAGAGACTCCCATGAGCAGCCTCCTCGACGTAACCGATTCGACCTGGGACACCGACGTCCTCGGTAGCGACATTCCCGTTTTCGTGGACTTCTGGGCGCCCTGGTGTGGCCCGTGCAAAGCGATGCTTCCCTACGTCGAGAAGCTCGCCGAGGAGTACGACGGCAAGGTCAAGGTGGTCAAGCTGAACACCCAGGACAACCAAGAGATCGCGGCCAAGTACGGCATCGTGTCGATCCCGACGTTCATGCTGATCAAGAACGGTGAGGTGCAGGAGCAGGTCCTCGGTTCCCAGCCCCTCGCGAGCCTCAAGGCCAAGATCGATCCGCACCTGTGAGAGTCGTCTTCATGGGATCGCCGCCGTTCGCGACGCCGATCCTCGAGCGCTTGCTCCAGTCCCAGGACCACCAGGTCCTGGGACTCGTCACGCCCCCGGACCGCCCCCGCGGCCGGGGGCGTGAGGTCGTTCGGTCAGAGCTCGCGCTGCTCGCCGACCAATCAGGTCTCCCGGTTCTTCAGCCGAAGTCCACGAAGGACCAGGACTTCGTCGACGCACTCGCAGCGCTGGGCGCCGATGCCCTGGCCATCGCGAGCTACGGCGAGATCCTGCGCACCAACATCCTCGAGATGTGCCCCCACGGCGCCCTCAACGTGCATGGATCGCTGCTGCCCCGCTGGCGCGGGGCGTCTCCGATTCAACGTGCCATCGCCGCGGGGGACGCCGAAACCGGCGTCAGCATCCAGCGCATGGTCCTGGCCCTGGACGCGGGCGATGTGATCCTCGAGAAGCGCACGGCCATCGGTCCCGATGAGACCGCAGCGGACCTCTTCGATCGGCTATCGATCCTGGGCGCCGATGCCCTCATCGAAACGCTCGACCAGCTGGACGCGGGCACGGCTACGTTTACACCCCAGGACCCGGATGGGGTCACCCTGGCGCCCAAGCTCAAGAAAGAAGACGGCCGGATCGACTTCACAAGGCCCGCCGATGAGGTCGCGAGGCACGTGCGAGCCATGACCACATGGCCCGGCGCGCGAACGTCGCTTCCGGACGGGCGCGACCTGGTGGTGCTGCAAGCCGTGCCGGTCACCAGCACCAAGCCTGGGGCATCGCCGGGTGAATTGCTCGACACCGCGGAGCTGGTGGTCGCCACAGGCGAAGGGACAGCCGTCCACCTCGTGACCGTCAAACCCGCCGGAAAAGGCGCCATGGACGGCGCTGCGTTCCTGCGGGGCGCGAAGCTGGAACTCGGCTGTCACCTCGGCTGAGTGGCCCAGCTGAGTGGCCGCGGCCTCGCCGTACAGAAACAAGCGACCCAAAATCGGGCGCCCGGACCGGAGGTCAGCCCCCGATCTTTGGCTCGGGCATGTCCTCGGTTTGCCAGTCGAGGATCTTGCGGAACTTCGGCGCGAACCCTCGGCCGAAGTCCAGGCGCTTGAATTCATCGCTCGAGACTTCAATGCGTCCGAGCAGGGGGTGGCGCAGCACGAGGGACTTGGAATTGGCCTTCTCGATGTCTCCGATCAGGGTCGCGCGCGGGCCCAAGTTCACGGTCCATTGGCCGCCGGATCGGGTGGTCTTGATCTTGCGTTCTCGGGGGTCATCCCCTTCCACCGCCGCCCGCTCGACGCCGACGCAGATCGCCAGTCGCTCCAGGGGAACCTCCACGGTTCCGCCCGCGGACGTCTCCACCAGAAGGGAGTCGTCCTCTCGTCCCACGATCTTCCCGCGCATGAGGTCGCCGTTCTTGGCGATGAGAAGGTGCGTGCCGGGCTTGTCCTTTTGAGCCCTGGGCACCAGCAGCGCACGGCGCAGCTTCTGCTTCGTCACGAGGGTTTTGTCCTTCTTGACCGCCTCACCATTGGTCTGAATGAGGAACGCCATGTTCGGGTCCTGCTTGCGGCGCGGCTCCACCGTGAGCTCAGAGAGCAGGAAATCCGCGCGCCGCGGATCGAACATCAACGCTTTGACGTCGGACTGAAGCAAATCGAGGGGTTCGTCCGCAAAGGGCGTGGCCAGGCGAATGCTCGTCTCATCGACGCTGACGATGCTGGCGGGGAACGTCTGCCCATCCGCCAAGAGCACATCGTGCGGGTAGGTGCGGCGTGAAGCGTGGAAGAGCGACCGCGTGGAGCGCTCGATCCAGACCTGGCCGGCGACCGGACCCGCCACGGTCGTTTTGAATCCGGGCTCGCTGCGGAGGACCCGGTACCCGCCTTCGTCGCTGCTGATGCCGTGGAAGCCCGCTTCGATTTGGGCCTCGCCGTCGAAGGACATCTTGAAGTTCGCACCACCGCGCACCACCCGGCGCTTGGGCATCGTCAGGGATTGGATGCTCTCGAAGGGGACGCGCGTCGGCGCCACAAGGTACGCCGACTTCACCGCGAAAGAGCCCTGATCGAGGAGGACCTGGCTCGCGTGGAGCGTCTCGCCCGAGCGGGCCCTGAACTGACCGAGCTCCCGGCTCCGGCGGTTCGGATTCATCTCATCGCGGCGGTCCCGGGGCATGAACGCCACCCCCAGGCACATGGGGAATTCCACTTCGCCGTCGGTGACCTGAAGGCGTCCTGTCTTGGCATCAAAACCCACCAGTTCGCCGCCGCGCAGGGGCCGGTCCAGGTGCATCAGTCCGTCCGCATCGACGAGTTGATTGGGGTCCCGCATTTCAATTCCGAGGACCGTCAGCGGGCGCCCGAGGGACTCGATCGTGATGCGATCCACGGGAGCCGCCAGGGGGAACTCGATGTTGATCGTGCTCCGCGCCCCGTTCGCTCCTTCGATGGACTCAAACACCAGCGTCCCTTCATCCTTCACGAGGAAGTGAAAGATCGATGCCGCGTCGAGGCTGAGGCTTCCCGTCGCCTGGGCGAGCCGCAGCTCACCTTGGGCTGGCCCCGCGTCTGAACCTCCGGCATCGTCCTGGGCCGATTCGTCTTGGATCTCGGGCACCGTGCCGGCGTAGAGCGTCGGGGTGCGGGACCAGGGCTGCATCACGGTGCCGCCGGTGGGGGAGAACGTTGGCTTGTCCTCGGAGGACCTCGCCGGGTGCTCCTTCATCTCCCCGCCGAAACGGATCCGGAACTCGGGCAGGCCTTGCCATTCGAGCTCTACGGAGATTCGGTGTCCCACCAGGTCCTTCTTGCGCGTGATCGCCGTGCGGCGACCTTCGAGCACGGCGGCGGCGCCGTCCGTGATCAGACTCGGCCGCGGACCGATGACATTCCAGGGCGACCAAGCGTCCTTGCGGGGACGAGAAGCACCATCGCCGCCTGCATTTGCTGCGTCCCCATTGGCCGCCAAAGCACCCTGGGGCCGTCCCGGGAACAGGTCTCCCACCTCAGTGCGCGGGATGGTCAAGGTGCCGAAGATCTCGCTGGCGAACGTCACCGATTCGTCGCCAATGCCTTCCAAAGTCCCGATCGCTAGCTGGCCCGCCAGCATGCTGATCGTGTCTTTTTCGCCGGAACCCAAGGGCCCCTGGACTCCAGACCTAACAGACTCCACCTGATCGTCTTGGGTGAGGCGTTCGATCTTCGCCACCGCCGGGAAGTCGATGATGACCTCGCCCCCCAAGACGTCGCAGTCGAACAGCAATTCGCCTTCGTCATCTACGCTCAAGAGTCCTGTGAAAACCCGATCGTTCTCAAAGGTAACTCGCGCCCGGAACTGGTGATCGGCCGCGTCAGCGCCGTCCTGGGCGGTGGCACGAAGTGGCGAAGCGGCGCTGATCACCAACGCAGCGGAGAGGAGCCAAGTGGCGCTCATCGTTCGTAGACCGGCAAGAGAGTGAAGTCCAAGGCGGCCGACAAGAGCAGCATGCCCGTCTGGTAGAGGGGACCGTGATAACCACCGCCGAGGTTGATGCTGCCATCGTCCCCTTGACGGCTGATGAGGTCGCGCGTGTTCGCAACGGACCAGTCGCGCCAAGCGCGGTAGTCCGCTTGGAACAGGGCCTGGGACACGTAGTACCGCGTGTAGCACGGGTGTCCCCATCCACCGTTGGGGCCGTTGCGGTTCGAAATCACACGCTTGGAAGCGGCCTCGTAGGTCACTGAATCGCGGCGCTTCGCGACGGCGAAAACAAGGGTGCAAATCGACGACCGTGCCTTGGACTGGCCGAAGCTTCCAATCCCTGAGTAGCCGACGTCGCCGTCGCTGCTCGTCATGTTCGTGAAGTACTCAAGGGCCCCATCGATCGCGGCATCCGGCACCGCCACGCCCGCGTTGCGTGCGCCGAGCAGACCCATCAGAACTGCCCCTGCAGCCGACGTATCCGCGTCCGACGCGGACGGAGAGTAGCGCCAGGCCTTGAACGGGTTCTTGGATTGGCTTGTCACCGCGCAGCGCACGGCCAGCTCAAGGGACTCTCCGATCGTCCGCTTGACGCCTTTCACCTTCTTCTGCAACAACCGGTCATCCACCGCCCCGTAGCAGTCGGCGAGGGCGAGCATGGCAAAACCGTGCTGGTACATCCCGCTGCCCAGCTGTCCGCTGCTTCGGTTCTGGGACTTGATGATCGATGCCACGCCGCGCTGGACGGCATCGGCATAGCGGCCGAAATTCGGATCTTCACCCGAGGCGAGGAGCGCCATCACGCAGATACCGGTCACCCCCGCGTCGGACGTGAACGAGCCGTTCGTGGACTGATTGGCCACCAGGTATCCAAGGCCCCGTTCGTACATCGCTCGGTGCGCGGGCAGGATCGGAGACCCCTCACGAACGTCTTGGGCCATGGCGCCTGAAGCCCCAAGGCCAAGGCCCACGGCGAGCACTAGCAGTGTCTTTCGAATGAGGTTCATCATCAGAGGGCCCAGAGAACACCCAGAATGGGCCGGGGCCCATTGCCAGGATCAGAGTCTGAATTCAGAGTCCCAGCTCCACCTGCTGGTGCACATCAAGGATCTCGTCGAGCGCGCTACACAGACGCTTTCGGGAGGTGGAACCCCGCCGCGGATCTTTGCCTTCAACAAGCCGGAGCTCGCGCCAAATGGTGTCGGCATCAAGGGCGCCAAAAGCCCGGGTCCTGGCCGTGTGCTCGCGCGCCACGAATTTCACGACCGCCGCCCGCACACCGGCGCGCTGGGCGTCGAGGAGGATGACCCTCTCCGCGAGATACGCCATGATCAAGTCGGTCCGGGCGTCGATGAGCACGTCACCCTGGCCTGCGTAGAGCGGGCCGGGATCCGGCTGTTCTTCCTCGTCGGTACTCTCCACGAAACCTTCCACGACGGCGTTCCACATGGGGATCGATTGTGGATCGGTCAATGATTTGAAGAGAGCCACGTCGCCGAAGCGGGCGGGGCGATGACCGCCCCGTCGGAGTTCACGTCCGAGCATGGATCCTGCGGTCTGGAGCACCAACAGGTCGCCGGGATCCCAGCCGTGGTACATCGCAAGCGCGAGGGTCTCTAACCCAAAGTCGTCCTCGGGATACCGGCCACGGCCCAGGGTCATGTCGTCGCCAGGGGAGCCCTGTTCGGGAACGGTCGGTTTCTTTGCCGTCCGCATCCGAGCAATGATGGCCCGCTGGTCCCCAAGCAGCCAATCGGAGACCCGCGGCACGCCAAGGATCTCGTCCATGAGGTCCCCCGCGAGCTTCTGGGACCGGGACGGCTTCCGCTTCGTGAGCCAGATCTCGACCTTCGGGCGGAGCTGAACGACCTGCGGCTCCCGCAGGCGCAGCTCGGTCGCGATCATGGCTGTGGTCAGCTGCACTTGTGCGCTCACGATTTCAGCCTGACGATCCGCAACCCGTTTCTGAAGCGCCTCCAATTCTCCTTTGGCAAGGTGCTTCGCCAAAGCGTCTTTCCATGCGTCTTTGTATTCGACGCGCTGGATCGCGGCCTTCGCCCAGTAGCGGTCGATGTCTTTGCCTTTGTCGTCGGCGCTCGCCAACTGCTCGTTGCAAAGTCCCTCGAGCGCCGCCCCCAGATCCGCAAAGGCCTGGTCGTTTGCAGTGACCGACCGGATGTCCGCTAACAGGAACGACTGACGAGCCGTGAGCAGCTTCTGCGCCGCTTCACGGTCCCCGTCAACGACCTGTGCCGAAGCCGCGGCGGTTCCCATCGGAACCGCCGCTGCAAACGCTGCTAGGAGACAAGCGATACGCAACTCGATCAGCGCCCCTCCAGGGCGTTGAAGTAACGGTCGAGGGCCTCTTGGAACTCCGCGGGGATCTTGTTGACCGCCGCGGAGGTCGAGCGATCGACGTCGCGCAGCTGGACCGACTCGTTCTCGCCGATCGAGCGACCCGCGAGGGCCAGCGCCGCGCCCGCGTCGGTGCCGCCACCGCCGCTGCCTGGCGTCGATCCACCGCCGCCGCCACCGCCACCGCCCGCGCGGCGTGAACGCAGAAGAAGCTCGATCGCTTCCGTCTCCGCCGCCACGGTGGGCGCACCGGTATCAGCGTCCGCGAGCAACTCGTAGGCCTCCATCATGCAGGAGCGAGCGGCGCGCAGCATCTTGATCTCTTTCTCGAACGCGGCTTCGCCGTTGTCGAGTTCCTTGATTTCGTCGACGACGTCTTCCACGCGGAACGCCAGGTCCTCTTGCTCTTCAGCGAGGGGTTCGGCGGCCGTGTCTACTTCGTCATCGGTACGGGCACTACGTGCCTGCTCAGCCTCGCGAGTGAGGTCGCGGAGCTCCATTTCAGCTTCAGTGATCTTCAGGACTTCCAGGATGATGGATGGCGGCAAACTGCCGCGCTGCTTGGCCCCCTTTCAGGGCTCACCCTTTCAGCCAGGGCCGACTAACTCCTCGCCCCACCTATCAAAGGTATCGGAGAGGAAGTCTGCGCTCGCACGCGCATCGCCGGGCCGCCCCCCACCGGCTTCTTCCACCATGGCGTCCGCGAGGAGCGTCGGCCTGAGCTGGTTCCATTCGTTGAGCACGCGCTCGAACTTCGGGGCGTCCTCGGACGACCGGGAAGTCAGTCGATCGAAGTACGCATCCATGTCCGAGTGCAGGTGCGTGAGCTTCGGGAGCTGGTCGTCCCGGCGCTCGGACACGGCCTTGGTGGCCTTCTTGATCTCTTCCGATTCGATCGCGACCGAAGAACCAAAGCCCGAGGCCACGGAAACGTCCAGGTCCTCCGAGCTCTTGTCCTGCGCCCGGGAAGCCGCCTTGAGCCGCTTCACGAACGTGCTGTTCTCCAGGGCGACGAGCACATCTTCAATGTCGCCCGCCACCTCGTTGAACGCTTCGAGAAGCGCTTCCTGCTCAGCGATCGCCGCGGCGATCTCTTCGCGGGTCTTGGAGGGCTGCTCTTCAGCCGGCGAATCCGCCGAGTCCTTCGGGGGCTCGGAACCGTCGTCTGGCGCGGGACCCAGGGTCGTCTCCACGAGCCCGAGGGAAGCCTTCGGAGGGGGGCCCTTTGGAGCTTCCTTCGGAGCACCGGGCTCCGCTTTGCCCTTGGTGGATTCGCCGTCTTGGATCGTCGGCGTCGGCGGGATCTCGTCCTCGGGGTTGTCCTCTTCTTCCTCGCCCTCCTTGGGCTTGGTGGAGGAGCCACCGGCTTCGCCGAGGTCCCGTCCGATGATCTTCGGGTCCTTCTTCTTCGACTTGGGGTCCGCGCCGCCGGGGGGAGGCTCGGCGGCCGCCATCTTGGCGTCGCTCTCCTCGCCGCCGGAATCCTTCGGCTGCTGGCCGGAGGCCCCTGGGGGCTTCGGAGGACCAGCTTGGGTCGCCGGGTTCTTCGGGGAACCATCGGCCTGCTTCGGCTCGCCGGATGCCTTGGCCTGGGTCTCGGCCCGGGCGGCTTCCTGAAGGCGCTTCGCCACCGAGTCCATGCGCGTATCCGCGATGTCCTTGAGCTTGGCGTTAGCCTCGGCCCAATCGTCGAGGGCGTTGGAACCAAACTCGTCGTTGCGGGCGGCCTCGGCGAGGAGCTCTTGGCCCTGGCTGACAAGCCCCTGCAGACGCGCGCGGTTGCCGCGCTCGGCCCGCGCCTGGTTTTCGATGCGGGAGCGCGTTTCTGGCATGTCCAGCTCCCCCTGGGGCAGGGCGTGGATCGCCTTGTTCTCCGCCAGGAGCTCCATTTCACGGTCACGCACCTCCACGGCCCGCTGCATCCAGCGGTCGAGGTTGGCCGTGACCCAGTTCATGTGCTGGGACGGGGTCATCACGCGAACGCGAATCGGCGTCGACAGCGCCCTGGCCCGGCCCGGCATAGAATCCTCGGCCCAGCCGCGGATCTCGTAGGTGCCTGCTTCCACCCCAAGGGTGGTGGGCTGGAACGTGGCGAAGGCTTCGAGGGTGTCATCCGCAGGACCGCCCGCGAGCAGCACCTTCTCCCCAAGGATCTCGTCGGAGGGACGGCCGAATCGGCCGACCTTGCGCCACTCGAGGCCGATGCGCCGCACGCCGAAATCATCGCTCGTCAGAACGTCGAAGGTGAGCGGCACCGTCTCGAGGAGAACCGTCTCGGCGTCTGCGCCGGAGAGGGCCACCACAGGGGTTTCGTCGGGGCGGGTGCGAACACCGAGCTTGAAAGGCCGGTGACCTTCGAGCCCGAGCTCGTCCACCCAGGACACGAGCAGGTTGCGCCCGTTCATCGGGGACTCCGCGGGAAGCGTCATCGTCGGGCCTGTCACCTGAACGTCGATGCCGGTGGCTGCCTCCGAAAGGGTCCCATCCTCGGCCGTATCCGTGGCAGTGGCGCTCGCAGACGCGAGGCCGCGGGAGGCGGCGAGGGACACCGAGAGCTTGGCCCCTTCCACGACCACGAGGGAACCGCCCCGCACGTCGCGGTCCAGGGGTTCATCGATGCCGAGATACTTTGGGAGAACCACCGCAGCGCTCGCGGCAACGATCTCCGGCCGCTCGCGGGGCTCGAGGCGGATGGTCTCGCGCACGTCGCCCACCACGAGGAGCGCGTTCTGGTCCTCGGCGAGGGGAGGCAACTCAAGGGCGTACCGTCCGTCCACGAGGGGCGCCGAAATGGCCCCGCCGCGCAGGTGGAGCACCGCTTCGCTTGGCGTGCGCTCGGTGTCGGTGGCGAGGGCGAGGCTCTGGGAGCCGGCCTCTTGGATCGGCATGACCCAGGCCTCCGCCAGCCCGTCGAGGCGCGCGAAGGTGTATCGCTCGGTGTCGCCGAAGGGCAGAGCCCAGCGCTTGAGTGCGTTGCCTGCCACGGCGGGCAAGGTCGCGGCGAATACGGCGGCCGCCGCGGCGGGGATGGCGAGCAGTCCCAGGGCGCGCTTGTGCCTTGACGGCGGCAAGAGCGGCTTGAGGTCGAAGTCCCCGAGGTCGCGCTCGCCTTGGGCGATGGCTGCGGCCACCAGCTCGGGGCTGCGCTCGAACTCTTCCGCGTCACGGCTCAGTTCGTAGACCCCCAGGAATCGATCCCCCACGGCCGCATCCCGGAGAGTCACCTCGCGGGCCACCTCACGCAGGTTGCCATGGCGCAAGAACCAACGGTTCAGCGCCCGCGGCACGATGAACGCCGAGACGGCGAGGGAGGCTCCGAAGAGAACCGCGCGCACGGCGCCGGAGGTATCGAAGAATCGATCCAGGGCTGCGACGATCAGGAACGACACCACGAGGGCGCATAGCGCCACCGCGAAGTGCTCCGTCAGCTTGGTGAGGCGCATCCGCGACCGGTACGAGCGGAGATTGCTCTCCAGTCGTTTCGGCGGCGGCGGCGGCCCCTGTCTGGTTTCATTCATGACGCACGGCTTGGGTAGCCGGTTTGGGAAGGCGGGCGTTGGACCATTAGACGCGACCGACGAGTTTTCGTCCGATCCAGAACAGGCCCATTAGGCCCACGATGAGTCCACCAAGTAACGGGTGCGCCCAAACCCTCATTCGGGTGATCAGCGGTTGGGGCGGCGGAAGTTCGAGTAAGCGCTTCGCAATAACATCGAGGGTGACGCTCTGGAGGGCTTCCCCGCGGGTCATTTGGGCCAGCTCCTCCATGACGTCGAAGCGCGCGGGGCGGCCGATTTGCTCCAGGGGATCGCCCACGACGGGAATCTCGGCCTCGAGGGTCGCTCCGGTCTCCTCACAGGTCAGCGTGGCGCGGTGACGGCCGGGCTCCTTCGGCTGGAAGGTGGCGCTGTAGAGACCCCAGGCGTCCCGGTCGATGCTGTCGCCGGACTCCGTGGCGGGCTCGAAGCGAATGCGCTGGATACGGCCAGACGGGGACTCGATGCGGGCCGTCACGGTGGCGTCCCCGAGGGGGGCACCACTGGCGTCCATGACGTTTGCGTTCAGCGCGATCGTGCTGCGGACGCGGGGACGGTCGGGGGTGAAGAAGAGTCGCATGGACTCGCCCACGTTCATCGAGCGCTGGTAAGCCATCCATCGGATGACCTGGCCCCAGAAACGGTAGTGATAGCGGTCCTCGTAGCCCTCACGCCAACGCCAGGCGGCATCGGTGCCCATGAAGAGGACCTTCCCCGTGCGCGCCGTGCGCGTCACCAAGAGCGGAATGCGGCCGTATTCGTTCTCGGATCCGCCGTGCACCGCCAGCACCTGGGAGCCTGCGCGGCTGCGGCGAACCGGGGCGTGCCACTGGAACCCGGGCAGGTCGTTCCAAAGCGTGCTGTTGTCTTGGGCACTCGGAAGAAGGCGCGTCAGCGAGCTGTTGCGACCCGCCTCGGTAAGGACCAAAGACGATGGCACAGGATCCCCGTGGCCGTGGATCTGGCCCTTCTCAAAGTGCACGGGGAAGAGCTCGCCGAGCTCCGTCTGTGCGAGCTCCGAATGGCCGCCGCCGAGACCCGGCATGAGGATCAGCCCGCTGGCCTGATCCCGCACAAGACCCGCGAGCATGTCGCACTCGTCCACGGACAAGCCTTCGTTCCCGAGGCCCACGTCGCCAACGAACACGACGTCGTATCCGGACAGGGCCTCCTTGGGCGGGAACGCATCGAGGTAGTTGGGCCCACCACCCACACCCTTGAGCGTGGGATGCGTCAGGAAACAATCCACTTCCACGCCAGGGTCGCGCACCAGCGCGTTCCGGAGGTAACGATACTCCCAACGCGGAAAGCCCTCCACGAGCAGCACGCGCAGGCGCTCCTCGCGCACGTCGATCTCGAAGGTCCGAATGTTGTTCGACTCATCGAGCTCCCCGGGCACGGGCGCGACCTCCACCGTGAGCTTCACGCGGCCCGCCGCGGTCGGCCGGAAGACCAGCTTGTCGGGGGTCGTGCGCTGGGCGGGCACGAGCAACGCATGGGACTCGATCACGCCGTTCTCATCGGAGAGCGTGATCGTGGTCGAGCCGTCCCGGGGCATGGCGCTGTCGATGGCCACCGGCAGATCGATGGGCCGGTTGACGATGGCAAACGCCGGCGGATCCACGGGGCTCAACGAGATGTCCGGCAGGCGCGTTGGGCTGCCTACGCAGCCCGTGAAGATGGGAATGCCCGCCAAGCGGTAGTTCATCGCCACGTCGGAGGGCGCGCCGCCTTCGTTCCAATCCCCGTCGGAGAGGAGAATGACCGCACGCAGATTCTCTTGGTCGAGCAGGCTCGTGAGAGGCGTCGTCAGGTCGGTTCCAAGCTTCGAAACCTGCTTGGGAGTCGCCGTGTCAGGGCTCACTCCCTCGGGATCTCCTTCGGCGTCGGCCGCATCGGCCTGGAAGCCCGAGATAGGCGACGCGACAAGATCGAAGCGATTGAGGGTCTCCTTCTCCGCTGCGGTGCCTCCGCTGTCCGAGTCGGAACTGGCCTCACCCGTGATGGTCGCGACTTGGGCGAAGACGGTCTCAGCCCGCGTTCGCAGGGAGTCGCCGCCGGAGACGTCCCGGGTTTCCATGCTCCCGGAGTCGTCCCAGAGCACCGTGACCAGGGGCGCTTCGTCAGGGGTTTCCGTGACGACCCACTCGGGCTGAGCCAACGCGAAGAGCACCAGCGCCACGAGCATCAATCGAATCGTCTCGAGCAAGGCGATGGACGACCGCTTGTAGCTGCGCAGCCACGCGCGGACGGACAGCCCAATGGCCAGCATCATCACGGCGGCAGCGATCCACCAAAACGTAGGGCCAGCGTGCAGCTGGAGCCGCGCGCCGTCCAGGGCGGGCGCTTGCAAGAGTCCCCAGGTCCCGAGCGGGACACCGTTGAGCCCCATCATGCTTTCCCTCCCACGTCGGGCGCGTCCAGGGGGGGAGCGTCGCCTTCACTTGCGCAAAGGAGTGCCTCCGCCAAGAGTCCCACGAGCGCCAGACCCATGAAGATGCGCCAGATTTCCTCGAGCAGACCCGACTCCTCGGAGCCGCCCGATACCGCGTCCGCCACGACGTCGATGTCTCCGAAGAGGTCGCGGATCGCAGAGGTGGGCTGGGGTGCGGAAGCATCCTCAGATTCAGGTCGATTCAGCGCGATGAACTCCTCGCCGTCGCTCAGAACACCGGCGAAAAGCTCGCGGTCGAAGAGGCTCACGCCGCTGTCTCCCACGGGCCGCCAGTCTTCCGTGAGCCAATCGCTGGGGCCTGCATCCCGCTGGGCGTCAGTGGACTGACCGCGGGCCGCGAGTTCGATGGCCCGCTGCACCATCGCTACCCAGACGATGCCCTGGCTCGCGAGGTTGCTGCTTTCGGGGGTTGGCCACGCCCCGAGAAAGAATGCGCCGCCCTTCAAGGTCGCGGCTCGCACTAGCAAGCGGTCGAGGGTCTGATTCGATCCCGCGTTCGCGTCCAAGGCCGTCAGCGATGCCAGGGACTGGTGGGTGTGATCTTCTTGGTCCAAGAGCTCGATGCCGCACCACTGGTACAGCTCGACTTCGCCGACGGGCAGCGGCGTGCCGTCGGCCCCCGTCTTGAGGAGATCGTCGTCGGCGCGCCAGGTCTCGGGGGAGCGCGGAGCATCGCCCACCTCGATCGTTTTCCATTCCGTCCATCGCACCCCGCGGTAGGACTCCCCTTCGGGAACCTGCGGTGGCATAAACAAGACGACACCACCGTTATCGATGAACTCGTCGACCGTCTCTTTGGCGTCGCCTTGGGGTAGCGGAGCCTGCCAAAGCACGAGGGCGGAACCCGCGAGGCTCAAATCCCCACCGGTCGCGTCCGCCGGGCTCATGCGGCGGCTCGTGAGGGTGAGGGATCGATCGAGGGTCAGCTCAGAGGCGATGGTGCCAATACGGGCGATGTCATCCCGCTCGGACACCACGAGGGTTTCCAGGGTCGGGTCATCGCCGAATACGAACCAGAATCGATCGTCGGAAGGACGGCCATCGGCCGTCAGGGCGACGAAGCCGAATCCCTTCTCCAGGTCCGCATCGACGGGAATGCGATGGCCCTGGAGCCGCGCTTCCCGGCCGATCAACTCCACCTCCACCGACGAACGGGCGCCGCCGACTTCGATGGCGAGGGGCACCTGCACGGCGGTATCTCCAATGCCCTTGGAGGCCTCGGTGCGCGTGATCACTGCGTCGATCACGCGCACCGAGGCCTCCAAG
>CAJXRJ010000003.1 GCA_913058555.1 uncultured bacterium | reverse complement strand
CCCTTCCCCCAGAAGCACGTTTGTCTCCACCCGACTCTCAGCCCCGACTGCCGCCCGCACCGCCCCATCCATAGTCGCAGCGACGGTGGCGCGTGAACCCAGCAGCATCCCTCGCCGCCAAACACCGGCCGGCTCCAGTCCAGGGACCTGCTGTCGCAGCGCGGCCTTGGACGACTCGAGCAACGCCCTGACGGAGCCAGTTGGTCGGAACTCGAACGGCACCCCTGGCTGCGCGGGCGCCGCAGAGGATGCGCCTCGCCTGCAACTCGCAGGCCGGACGAAAACCATGTTTCCACGGGACGAGCGATGCGTCGGCTTTCCCATGACAATGTACGGCCGCTCCTCGGCCTCGGACCGGGCGATCAACGCCGAGACATCCAGTCCGATCAGCCCGCTACCCGGCAAGAGGAGCTCGCCCATCCCCGGCCCAACATCCGCTTTGAACGAGTCCCCGAGTCCAAAGACCGGTCGCTCTTCGACCAACCTGGCGAGAGCACGACCAACGGAGCCTGTCCCTGTTCGGATTCGGGCCACCGTCACGCCGACCAAGGGTTCGAGGAGTCGACGGTAGAGCGGTTCGCCCGCGATAGGCGCCATAAGCCATGCCCGGAGGTCCGCGGGGCTGAGGTTCCTCGGCGCCAGGGCTTCGACCCCCAAAAACGAGACGCTGTAGGGGCCGTGCTGAGTGCTGCTCATATCAGTAGGCCCCACGGCCGGTGAGAACAGCCACCGGCGTCCTCGCCAAGAGCGCCAGATCGACCCAGAGGCCTCGGCATTGCACGTAGTCTAGGTCGAGGTCCACCTGTTGCTGAAAGTCAATGTCGGACCTGCCGCTGACCTGCCAGGTGCATGTGAGCCCGGGTGGGACATCCAACCGCCTCCACGTGCGGCGGTCGTAAGCCTCGACCTCCGATGGAAGCGGCGGGCGGGGCCCGACCAGCGACATGTCCCCGACGAGAACACTCCAGAGCTGAGGGAGCTCATCCAGGCTCGTTCGGCGCAGGATCCGACCCAAAGGCGTAATCCGTGGGTCCCGGCGATCCTTGAAGCGCACGCCGGTCTGCTGCCCTGCTTGTGCGATCACCGATTCGCGAAGGTCGTCCGACGCCATGCTCATGCTCCGGAGCTTGGGGAACCGGAATCTGCGCCCGCCACGTCCCACTCGCTCCTGCACATAGAGCGCAGGGCCACCGTCTTGGCAGCGGATTGCGACCGCGAGGAGCGCGAGGGCGGGGCTCAGCACGAGCAACGCCGTGCCTGCCACCAAAACGTCCATGGCGCGCTTCGCGTGGGGGTACATTCGATGACGAAGCCACCACCCGGTTCTCTGGACGTTGACCGAAAGGCGGATGTACTGCGGAGCGCTCTTTGCGCCGAAAGCGTGCCTCGGGCCGCCTCCCGCCGCGTTCGAACGTAGGGGGCTGACGATGGAGATGTTCATAGTGAAGGGCCTCTGCCCACTCACCGAGAAGCAAGTGTCGTGCCAGCCCCCCCTGGCAGCTCCCAGTGTCCCTCGCGGAGCCTCCATCCCCACTCCGTCTCAGGCTCGAGCAACGCCCCACTCGTACATCGTTCCGGATCGGAACGACCCAGCCATCCAATCGAGGAGATTAGCCTCAATCGTCCGACGGCGGGACTTCACCCCGCTCGTCCCTCAGCCCGTAGCGCTCGATCTTTCGGTAGAGGGTCGCCCGGCCGATCCCTAGGGACGCAAGTGTGTTCTTGATACTCCACCCTGTCGATTCGAGTGCGTGCAACACGATCGCTCGCTCGTACTCCACAAAACGGAGCACCTCTCCGCCGAAGGCGAGTCCCCCTCCGACCTTTGACTGCGAGGGAGTCGCCCTTGCGTGCGCAGCGGCCGGCTCGGACCGTTCACCTACGTCCGATACGCCTTCGGGGAACGCGCTCTCCACTAACGCCGCTGGCAAGGCGTCCGTACGCACGACCTCGCTGTCTTCCAGGATCACCGCGCGCTGCAGCACGTTCATCAGTTCACGAACGTTACCCGGCCACGTGTGGCGTCCGAGCACCTCTAGCGCCTCCCGACTGAGCCCACGCGCTGGCCGCCCCAGCTCCCGTGCGGACTGATCAAGGAACACTTGCGCCAGGAGGTCCACGTCCCCGTTGCGATCGCGCAGTGGCGGTAAAATCACAGGGAATACAGCCAGTCGATAAAACAAGTCCTCCCGGAATCGGCCCGCATCGACCTCCGCGCGGAGGTCTCGATTCGTCGCGGTCACGATTCGCACATCGATCGGGATCGACTTGCTCGAACCAAGACGCTGGACCGTTCGCTCCTGAAGGACGCGCAGGAGTCGCACCTGGATATCAGGTTTCAGCTCCCCGACTTCATCGAGGAATAGCGTTCCGCCGCTCGCCTCTTCGAAGCAGCCACGGCGCAGGGAATCCGCCCCGGTGAAGGCTCCCTTTTCGTGCCCGAACAACTCACTCTCAACGAGTGTTTCCGGCAACGCTCCGCAGTTGATCGCAAGGAACGGCCCCGCGGCACGATTGCCCTCAGCATGCACGGCCCGCGCGGCGACTTCCTTGCCAGTGCCGCTCTCGCCCTCGATCAGGACGGTTACCTCGCTCGTTGCCGCGCGCCCCAGGAGTTCCAACGACCTCGCCAGCGCCGGCGAATTCCCGAGGAAGGACCCAAAGCCCTCCTCTCGCTGTAGCTCCTTGCGCAGCGTGGAGACTTCCCGCTTCAACTTCCCCTGAGTCAACGCACCTCGCACAGAAGCAATCAAACGAGCTCGATCGAAAGGCTTGCTCAAGAAGTCGGTCGCACCGGCGCGAAGGCATGCAACAGCACTCTCCACGTCCTCCCTCGCGGTGAGGATGACCACTGGCGTATCTCCGTAGGTCGTGCAGATACGCTTGAGGATGTCCAATCCGGACGCATCCGGCAGCCCAAGGTCGAGCACTACGGCGTCGAACCTAGCCCCCTTGAGAGTCTCCATAGCACCTGCGCCGGAATCGGCGGTCCGAACGTCGAGGCTCTCGCCGCGAAGCTGAAGCTGAATCAACTCAAGCAAGTGAGCATCATCGTCCACAAGCAGCAGTCGGGGATTCATTGGGTCACCATCACCTAGTCTAGTTCTTTCGCCAAGGACTCCTACCCAGGCTGGCCGCGGCCAGCAAATGCCCCGGCTGAGGGATTGTTGGTTCGTCACCCTAAGGCTCTCCCCAGCGTGAATCTCAGTAAACCTCCTCATTGTAGCCGCGTTCCGAGGCTCGCCGAACGACCGATTCGCCCCGTAAGTGTCACGGCCATCCCTTGCATCAGAAGCAGAATCTGTGCGGTTTGCGTCCCCGCGAAAACCGTGGTCAGTGTCCCTATCGCTCCAAAAAGCAAGCCCACGATGGCCCACCCGAGTCGCCCGTGAGGATCGGTGACGGGTGCCCATGCGAGCCTCCAGGCAAGAAGGCACGCCGGCGTCAAGAGCGCCAGAAGGAAGAGCACGGCATGCGGAAGTCCGTACTGGAGGGTGAGGAAGAGATACTGGTTATCGATCGACTTCTGCCCCTTGACCACCGGGACCTGATAGCGACCGAATCCTTGCCATGGCTCCTCCCGTACCACCTCCAGGTAGTTGACGAGCATCTCCGTGCGGTAGGCCGCCGTCTCTTGGGACTCGGTCTTCGCGTCCCCCCGGGTGACGCTGAGGTAACCCTCCACCTTGTCCGCAGCCAGCACGCTCCCGAGCAAACCGGTGGCCAGCGCGACCGCGGCGATCGGAAGCCGCCATCGCGACCAGCCCAAGCGCATGATCAACACACCGACCATTGCCCCCAGCATGGGCCCTCGCGACACCGAAGTGAGCAGTCCCAACAAGAGCCCTGAGCCCAGAAGAACACGCTGTAGCGACCGAAACGGGAGCTTCCGGTCGGCCAACCACGCCCAGAGCGGAATGAGCATGGAGAAGAAGAAGCCGGCACAGATGGGGTGAGCGAACGGCCCCGCACACCGTCTAATCCCCGCGCGATAGAGCGCCCCATCCCAAGGCACGGATCCCGGCCAACGTCCCCGCCAGAAATCAAAGGGGTTCGATCCCATTCGCGCCTCGAAGACTGATGCGAAGCCCACGCCAGCGCCGAGCATTACGACGACGCCGATGCATGCGACCAATAGCCCGTCGGACGACGCCACAAGGCGCCCGATCCAGTACGGGGCCAGGCCCAGCATGAACATCATCGCCGCCAGGTTCTTGGCCTCGTGCAAATTCGCATTGCCCCACTCACTGGAGATGGCACACATGGCTCCCGTGAGCACCAGAAGGTCGGTGAGCGCGGGGCGCACTCCTGTGGTAATCCGCGCACTGATGAGCGCCACCGGCCCAAGGGCCACCAGGTAGTTATGAAAGGTCACCACCGGAATGCCCGGCAGTTTCCAAACGTAATACGCAGGCAACAGCACCAGACTGGGCAGCAGGACGCCGACGATAGCACTCCGAGCGCCGCGGAATAACCACACGGCGACGAAGAGAAGGACCGGAAGGAGAACCGCGGCCTGCAATCATCCCCTCCGTTCGAGTACGAGAACCCCGCGAACCACAAGTCCGGACGCGGCCGCATCCTTAGCCCAGGCCAGCCGGGTTCGGTGCCGGCGAACGACGAGGACGACGTCGCAACCCAGATCGCGAACGCTCGCAGCGGGATCCGGATGAGGATCTGCTAGCACCGTACCGAGAACCCTCTGGCGCTGGGCGGCCGCTGCGATCCGTTGCGTCACTTCCGGAGCTGGCAGGACTACCTGGTCTGTCGAGTCAAGGCGGATCGCTTGCACCCCCACAGGACCCTCTCTTCCAGGCGCGCAGCCGGGGAGCAAGTCAAACCAGACCACCTCGCCGATCGTCGCCACGCGTCCGACCAGGTCCGCCCCAACGGCGCGGAGTTCCTCCGCGCAGACGCCGGCCATCCCCATCAGTAGCGTGGGCCGCGTGGCGGAGCTCAGCTGAAACGCAAGCCGTGCCCGACTGCGTTCGTCCATCCGCGTCACGGGTCCAAGCTCCTTGAGGTCCGCGTCGCGACGAACAGGCTGCCGGAGCCATTCCAATGCGATCCCCAAGGCTAGTCCGAGAGCGCCACTGAACAACAGACCAACAAGCGCAACGACCGGCCGCTTGTCCCCCGTCGGACGGCGCGGCTCTACCGCAGGAGCTCGGAGGACAACGCGGGATGCGGCGTTTGCTTCCATCTGGAGCTCGTCCACCCTCTGGTCCAACATCCGCATGGTGGCCAGCAGCCGATCAGCCTCCGTGCGAAGCTCCCGCGCCACGATCTGGGCTCGACCATGCTCCACGAGCTGTTCCTCGGCATCCCCGAGTACGTTCTGCATCCGTTCCTCACTCCACCGCGCCCCTTCGACGCTTCCTTCGGCAGCGGTCAACAAGCGAGCCGCCTGCTCCTCGCGCTGGGACTGCAGCCTCGCGCGAATCCGGACCCGGGCCCCCTCTTCGATTTGGTCCCCCTGAGCTCTCGCAGAGGCCAGCCGCTTGAGGGCCTGCGCCCTCTCCGGGTGTTCATCGGAAAGCGCCCCCGTAGAACTCTCGATCTCCCGGGCGAGGCGCCCTTGGGTCACGCGTGCGTCGGCCACCGCTCGGTCCTCATCAACGAGGGCCTCAAGTTCCCCAAAAGGAACCTCCTGAAGAAGCAGCGAGGCTCGCTTCCGCACCCCCTCCAGTTCGCCCTCCCTTCGAACGCGGTCGACGAATACCTTGGTCATGCCCTCGGTGAGCGTATTGAGGCGTTCGAAGAAGACATTGTGGCGGTCATCGATCAACGCACTCCCTAATCGGGCGCTCATGGGCTCGAGGGCCGCATAAGTATCCCTGAGCTGCAACCGAAGGCGTTCTCGCTCATCCTCGATGATCTCGCGGCGCTTCCTCCGCTGCTCAGCAGCGGTCTCCTCTAGGTGAGTCAGAAGAGACGTGGTGACCGCATTGGCCACCGGCGCCACGAGCCCTGGATCGGCGTCCTCAAAGCGCACCGAGAAGAGGTGTGTCTCTCGGATCGCATTCACCTGTATTCGGGCCCCTAAGTGGTCGGTGGACTCCGCCTCTGTCACCGCCGGTGGGCGCCAGTTGATCCCGTCGTCGCTGAGGCGCTGCCTTGCGCCCTCCAGCACGGGACGGACCTTCGCCAAGCGCATCAGAGTGCGCATGTAATTGTCATAGAACCCGTGGATCGATTGCGCGCGCCACTGTTCATCGGTGAATGCCACGCTCGGAACCGTCGGCGCGACCTCGATCATCGCTTCGGCGGCAAACGCGGGCTGGAACTTCTTCGCCGCGGCAAAGACTGATAGTGCCCCCAACGGAAGCGCTACGCCGAGGACCACGTACCAGCGGCGCCAGACAGCCGAGACTGCAAGCCTCGCGAGGTCCGCAGGGCCCCCGACCGAAGGTGACTCCATCTTCGCCGCCATAGCCCCTCCGGGCAACGCCGCGCCGGGCGACACCAGTGCCTCATCGCCGAGTTCGAAGAGCTCCTTCATCAATTTCCTCCCAGGGTGGCGCCGGCGAAGACAAGCGGAAAACCGAGAGAGAGCTTTGAGAGCGTGTAGCCAACGTCGCCCATGCCTGAGCGTGCGATGTACAGGATGTCCCCGCGTAGCAACTCCACGTCCTCACCGAAGTCACCAGTCTCGAGTAACGCAGATAGGTCCATGACCATCGGCTTGATCGTCTCTCCACCGGGATTCGGCCGCAGAAGGTAGATCCGACTCAGATCTGCATCCTCCGTCGGCCCGCCCGCACGTGCTAGGGCCTGCGTCAGGCGGAGGCGCGCTTTGATCTGCACTGCCCCGGGCGTGGCGACCTCACCCATCACGAATACCGACGCATCCTCCGAGTCCGGGATGTAGACAACATCGCCGTTCCGCAGCGGGACGTTGAGCGCGACATTGCCGTTCTGAAGGAGGTCGATGAGGTCGATCCAGAGTATCTCGTCTCTCCCCCGGACAATGGCTGCCCGAGAGAGCAGCGCGCGGAACTCGCGTACTGGCAGCCCTCCTGCAGCAGCAATTGCCTGGAGCAGCGTCCCACTGCCCGTCAGTTCGACGATCCCAGGCTGCTCGACGCGGCCAAGCACATAGACCTTGTTGTTTACGTAGCGCGTCACATCCACCACGACGGACGGGGGTGTCGCAAGGTACGGCGCCAGCTTCCCCGCAAGCGACCGGGCAGCCTCGTCACGGGTTGATTCCGTAAGAGAGACGCTCCCGATCAAGGGAAAGCCGAGGCGCCCATCGGGCCCCAGGACAAAGCGGCCACTAAGGTCGGGGTGCCCAGCGACAAACACCGCAAGTTCATCCCCCGGACCAAGTTGGTACTCCGTCGTCGAGGGAGCCGGCCGAGAGGTGCGGAGTGCCTCATAGTCGATCCGTGACGAATCGGTCAGCGGCGGCACGCTTGGCGCGACGCGGGGCAGTTCCAGAATGGCATCCCTAAGTGGAACGCCTTCGGGACTGGCGACCCCGGCGCATCCAGCCAGGGCGGCAAAGAGGGTGGCAAGCAGACGTAGTTGGGTGATATGCATGGTCAATGGTGAAGGACAGCGGCGACCTCCACCCCACCTGATGCAAACGACGGACCAACGTCGAAGCATTCCATTCCGGTACTGGCACGGTGTGTGCGGTTGCAGTGGCGTAGCACGCGCTGCCGTACCGAATGCGAACTAACCAACAGACCTCCACCTCCTCCCTGAGTGAGACGGCTTCGAGCGACGATCAGGGGTTACACGGACGGACATTGTGGTCCGCCGTGCGACGCGGGTCGAGTATCGGCATCGCTGCGCAAGCCGCATACCTCGCCTCCCGTTTCCTACTGACTCCGCTGATCGTCTCCAAGGCGGGACTGGACGCGTACGGGTTCTGGTCCATCCTCTTTGTGGCGCTTGGGCTCCTCGGGATCCACCGGATGGGACTCCTGTCCGCTTCGGTGGCCCACGCCGCTGCACATCTCTCCGCCCACCGCGCCGACCGAGCCGAAGCGACTCTGAGGACCACGGCCACCGTTGCATTGCTCTGCGCCATCCCGCTGGGCTGCCTCCTTCTCTTCCATGCGGAGCGGGGAGCGCAGCTTATCGGGATCTCTGCTGCCGACCTAGCCGCCGCAACGCTCTGCGTTCAGATCACTGGGATCGCCACGCTCACCGGCCTCGTCCTCGGAGGCTGGCAATCGGCGCTCGAGGCACGGCAAGATCATGCGCGGGCCCGAATCACGGACGCCACCGCCCAACTGGTGGAGGCCGGCCTGCTTGTGCTGCTCCTCCTCGGCGGCGCTGGGCTTGTGGGCCTCGCAGTCGCCTACGCCGTCCGAATCCTCCTCCCGATTCCATTCCACCGCCATGGTGCACTGCGTGGTCAGCACCCACTGTGCGCGTCTCCTGGTCTCCTGAGTAGATCAGAGCTCGGGCCCGTCCTCCGGCTTGGCGGCGCGATCCAACTGTTGGGCACGGTGCACCTCGGCATCGCCGCGGTGCCCCGATTCGCCCTCGTCCACAGTGGTGGACTCGTCACCGCCGGCGCCTACGAGGTGGCAAGGAAACTCGTCGAGTTCGCGGCAGCTCTCCCGGCACACGGGCTCGCGCCCCTCGCTCCGGCTGCGGCCTCCCTCGGCTCAAGGGGCGTCGCTGGGCGTCGCGAGCTTATCAACGCTCTGCGAACGGCCACGCGCCTTGTTGCTTTGGCTGGTGCCGTCCCAACCGCAATGTTCATTGTGTCTGCGGACGACCTGGTCCAGGCCTGGCTTGGAAGTCCCGATCCACGGATCGCCCAAGTCCTGATGATCCTGGCACCAGCCGCATGGCTACACCTCTCCACAGGCGCACTCACCGCGTCCCTCCGCGGCCTCGCTCGGCCCCGCGCCGAAGTTGCATACGCAATCGCCTGGCTGGCGCTCGCGTTGATCGCTGTCCCTCCCTCTGGGGCCACGTTCGGGCTCGCTGGCGTCGCCATCAGCGTCGCAAGCACCCAGGCCGTTTGCTGCCTTGGCCTTTGGGCGTGGGCTCCACTCGCCCGCGAGATTCCTTGGGCGGCCCGCATGGGAGACCTCAGTTTCCCAGCTCTCGGACCCGTCCTGGCAGCCGCCTGCAGCATGCCCGCTCTCAGCGCGTGGGGCCCCGCCGCGACTCGTACGGATGCGGGCATCAGAGTCCTGGTGGCTGGGTCCATCGTGACTCTCGGGGCCCTCCCCTACATCGTCCACGCCCTACGTCAACACCGCAGTGCACATCACCGTCGCCCACAGAACCTGTCACCCGTGATGCCAGTATGAAGCCACCACAGCCGATCCCGATCATCGACGCCGTCGTCGTGACCTACAACAGCCGCTTCGTCGTTGACGCTTGCCTGGAGGGCCTGCGCCGGACACCGTCTGTTCGCTCATTCGTCGTGGACTCGGCTAGCCACGACAACACGGTTGAGTACATCAAACGCTGTCACGATGTCGTAGAGGTGTCCGTCATGCCGACCAACCGCGGCTTCGGGTCGGGGTGCAATGCAGGTATCGCACTGGGTGCGGCTCCGTGGGTCCTGCTCCTCAATCCGGATGCGACGCTGGAGCCGAGTGAGCTTGTCAAGTTGGTCGCGTACCTCGAGCAGAACCCGGACGTCGCGGCCGTCGGGCCGGCCATCGTCAACGGGGACGGAGGTGCCGAAGCTGGCTTACAATCGCTTCCCTCCACCGGAGGTGAGTTTGCCAGGACCTGTGAGATCCTCGCGCGCCGGCTGGGGCTCCAGCGCGACGACCAGTGCAAAGACGACGCGCGTGACTCGATCTGGATCTCGGGCGCCTGCATGCTGATTCGGCGGAGGGCACTTGAGGTGGTCGGTCCCTTCGACGAGAGCTTCTTCCTCTACTACGAAGAAACCGACTGGTGCCTCCGCGCGCAGGCCCTCGGTTGGCGAGTCGCTCACCTGCCTAGCGCCGTCTGCAAGCACATCGGTGGAGCGTCCTCAGGCGCGCCCACTAGAACCTCGTCAAAGGTGACGGCTCAGCACTTCCGTGCCAGCCGCCGACGCTACTTCAGGAAGCACCATGGCGTCATCGCTCTCGCCACGGTCGAAGGGCTCCACCTTGCGCGTCGACTGTGGATGTGGGCACGGCCGGTCGTCGATTCAGTGACGGAGCCCCCCGTCACGGCGACTCCTCTGGAAGAGAAGGGGGTATCGGCATGATCCTGTCGCTCGTCCTCATCGGTCGCAATGAAGCAGCGCACCTAGGAGCTGCGTTGGACCACGCCGTAGCGAGCGCCCAAGCCATGGCCTCTCGCGGCTACTCGACCGAGGTCCTCTTCGTGGACTGCAGCTCGCAGGATTCCAGCATCGCCATCGCTTCCGCTCGGCCGGGCGTCGGCGTCCATTCGCTGACCGGGGCCCCTCTGAATGCTGCTCGAGCACGGAACCTCGGCATTGCAGAGGCGCGAGGGGAGTTCGTCCAGCTCCTAGACGGGGACATGTTCGTTCACCCCCAGTGGCTCCCCCTCGCTCTCGAGGCCCTGGTCGAGGGAGGCCTCGCCGCAGTCGGCGGCCAGATCCACGAAAGGCATCTCGGGTCCACCCCTTGGAATACGGCGTTCGGTATGGATTGGGCCCAGGGCCCATCGAGACATGCGATCCTCGGGGGCGCAGCTTTCTGGCGTACCTCAAGCCTCCGAGCCCTGGGGGGCTTCGACCCGACTCTGCCCGTCGGAGAAGACCCAGATCTCTACCTCCGTGCCCGTGACCGAGGATTTGAGGTCGCGCGGCTCACCGCCACCATGGCGAGTCACGACCTGGGGCTCCAATCTGCAATGGGCTGGTGGCGCCGCGCCTGGGCCGTCGGTCGGTCACGGGCCTCCGTGTTCCTCAAGCACTCTGGCGACCCTACGGTTCGGAGAAACCTCAAGAGCCCGGTCTTCGCGTTCACCGCGCTGGCTGTTGGCTTGGGGAGCGCGGCCTACGCGGGTCCGGCTGCACTCGGAGCCATCACCGTCGTGGTCGCTGGCCTCGCCCTTCGCCACGCCCTCCGCGCGCTCGCTCGGGGGACCCCACTACGCCACGCGGCCATCCACGCCGTCCACGTCTACGCAGTCAAGATCCCGGTCGCGCTCGCGGCCCTCACCGTCCTGATCACGCCCATCCGCCGCGGAGTAATCCGATGAGAATGACCTACCTTGCACCTGAGATTCCTTCGGTTTCGGCCACGTTCGTCTACCGCGAACTCTCCGCCCACGGAGAGGCCGGGCACGACGTTCAGGCGCTGGCTCTCCGGCGACCGAGCCCCATGCCAACGGCTCCAGAACTCAAGCCGCTAACTAGGCGGACATCACTCCTCTACAGTGCGCCGTGGCGTATGCTCGTGGATGCAGCGTTTGGCGCCGCACAAGACCCCGTCCGTGCTTGTTCCGCAATCGCGCTCGCGGCCCGCGACATGCTCCGCGGGAACTTCCCAAAGGAGCTACAACGCTGGAAAGTCCCGATGCAACTGATCGCTGCCTTCGCGGTCGCAAGGCATCTTCGCCGGCACCGAAGCGAGCACCTGCATGTGCACTTCGCCCACGCACCCGCAACCGTCGGTATGTACGCCGCTCTCGCGGCGGGAATTCCGTTCAGCGTGACCGCGCACGCCAACGACCTGTTCGTGGAAGGCTCCCTCCTGGCCGAGAAGATGCTCCGCGCACAGTCTTTCTTGACTGTGACCGAGGAGAACAAACGCGAGCTGCGCAGCACAGTTGGCCAGCCTGCCGACTTGGTCCGCGTCCACCGCTGCGGCGTCGACCTCGACCAGTTCACGCTGCGCCGAGGTGAGTATCCCTGGGGTGCCTATCTGCTTGCCGTGGGCCGCCTCGTCGCCAAGAAAGGATTTGACGACCTCATCCATGCGTTTGCGGCCGTCTCGAAGGAACATCCAGATCTCCGCCTTGTCATCGCTGGCGAGGGGCCAGAACGACGCAATCTCGAACGATTGGCAGAGTCACTCCACGTCGACCAGCGTGTCGTGATGACGGGCTCGATCACTCCCGCGAGGGTCCGCACCTTCCTGAGGCGGGCTCAAGCGTTCTGCCTCCCCTGCCGCCCGACGGAGAACGGGGATCGAGACGCCTTGCCCGTGGCGCTCATGGAAGCGATGGCCTCCGGGGTTCCGGTGGTAACGACTACGCTACCGGGAATCCCTGAGCTCGTGGAGAACTGTGTGAACGGACTGACTGTACCACCACGCGACCGTCTGGCTCTCACGAGCGCCCTACTGACCATCTTGGGTGAGCCGCAGCAAGCGAGCGAGATGGCCCGCAATGCGCGCACCACCGTCGAGGAACGATTCGACCTCCAGAGGAACGCCGAGCAGCTCGTGACGCGCTTCCGTCAGCGACTTCAGGCACCTGCATTGGCCGCCGCTGCTTGCCCCTTCGTCGAGGGTTTCCAATGATTCAGCGTTCCTCTTCGTCAATCACAGGCCGCCATGCTCACGCGGATCTAGTCATCATCACGCCGGCGCGCAATGAGGCGGACCGCCTGCCCCGTCTTGCGAAATGCCTCTTGTCGCAGACAAGGCTCCCCTGCCGCTGGGTGATCGTCGATGATGGCTCGACGGACGACACGGCCAAAGTTGCATTCGCATTGGCGCAGGCCCACGACTGGATCTCGGTCCTCCGGCGCAACGACCGCGGTGCGCGGAAGTTGGGTGGAGGTGTGGTAGATGCATTCAACATCGGCCTCGACTCCGTGAATCGGCCCTGGGACTTCGTGGCCAAGGTCGACGCGGACCTGACATTCGGGTCCCGGTACATAGAGCGACTGCTCGAACACTTCGCGGAAGATCCGCTCCTCGGATCCGCTAGTGGCAAGGTCTTCCGTCCGGAGGATGGTCACCTCGTGGAGGAGTTCATGATCGACGACATGGTCGCGGGCCAGTGGAAATGCTGGCGCCGCGCCTGCTTCGAGGACATTGGCGGCCTCGTCCCCGAAGTCATGTGGGACGGAATCGACTTCCATCAGGCCCGTCGCATGGGCTGGCGGACGAAGTCCATCCCAGAGGATGCCCTTAGGATCCTCCACCATCGGCTAATGGGGTCCTCGGATCGCAACATCTACCGGGGCCGTGTGCGCCTCGGGGCCGGGCAGTGGTTCATGGGTACGCACCCGCTCTACCTGATCGCAAGCGCAATCTTCCGCATGTACGAGCGACCGCGCGTCCTGGGAGGGATCTGCATGCTCTGGGGATACTTCACAAGCGCAGCGCGCAGGAGACCCCGCTACGGCGATGTCGACTTCCGCCGCGACCTACGCCGATGGCAGCTTGAGCGACTCAAGGCCCTAATCACCCGCGGGAAGGTGCGGGCATGAGCGCCACACGTGTCCTTCTCGTCGCCCATCACTGCAATCCAGAGTGGGGTAGCGAGCCCCTCATCGGCTGGCGGTGGGCCAGCTACCTCGACCAGGTCGCAGACATCGAGCTGATCACCCACGTCCGCAATCAAGCGGCCATCGAGCGGGCGGGCGTGCTGCGGTGCAAGGTCCACTACGTTAACACTGAGACCCTCGCGGCCCGCATCGACCGCTGGAATACGCGCCTCTGGCGCCGATCTTCACCTGTGAATCGACTCGCATTGGAGGCTCTGGCCCAACTCGCCTTTGATCGCGATGCCCGCAGGATCGCCCGTGGACGCATTGCAGCGGGAATGATCGATGTCATCCACCGGGTCTCTCCAATCTCGCCCAGGTTCCCGACTCGGCTCGGCACCCTCGGCGTCCCAATGGTCCTCGGGCCAATCAATGGCGGGATGACGACCATGCCGGGCTTCGGCGAGGTTCGCCGGCGTGAGCGTGAGGGCTTCCTCTGTGTCCGCTCGCTTGCGAGACTCCTGGATCCCTTCCAGCGGACTTTCGCGTCGGCCTCCAAGATCTTGGTAGCCACGGAAGGCACGCGCGAAGCCCTGCCGAGCACCTATCGTTCCTGCGCCATAACTCTCTCTGAGAATGCCGTCGACTTAGCGGCGTTCACTCCGAACTTCATTAGGGGGGGGCCGCAACTGCGGGCCCTGTACCTCGGGCGATTATTGCCTTACAAGGGCGTCGACACGGCCCTGCGAGCACTGGCCCAAGTGCGTAACACGGCGAATGTCACACTGGACATTGTGGGCGACGGACCCGACCGTGTGCGCCTTGAGGCACTGACGCAATCGCTCAAGCTCGAGGGGCGCGTCGTATTCCACGGGGCTGTGCCAGTGACGGAAGTACCCCCGAGGATGCAGGCCTGCGATGTCTACGTTTTCCCGTCGGTACGGGAGTCGGGTGGATCTACGGTGATGGAAGCTATGGCTGCGGGGAAACCCGTCATCGTCGCGAACCACGGTGGTCCGGCTGAGACGGTCACGCCCGATAGCGGCTTCGCGCTCGATGCCGACTCCCCCTCCGCGTTGGTCAGCGCATTGGCACAGACGCTGCACTCGCTCGCACACGACGAAGAACGCCGGTCACTGATGGGTCGCTCAGCAAGGCGACACGTGGAAGAACGCTACACCTGGAGCAAGAAGGTCGCATGTGTCCTGCGCTACTACGACGAAGTGCGTTCCGGTTCGGACTCTCCCTCGCAGGTTCGTCTCGCAACGGAATGATCATCGCCCACTGACGGCAGCGAAGGACTCCCTGGTCGCTTGGCACGCTTTATGCATTGTTGCAGGAAGCTAACCCACCAAGGAATTCTTGCGATGATTCAAACAAACATGACCGCTGCCCCAAGCATCCGAACGACCGAGCTCGCGGGTATCGACGTCTCGGCTCTCAACTTCCCCGACACGGTCGCGCTCCTCGGTGACTGGATGACCGGCCCGCAGCCACGGCGAGTAGCCACTGCCAACGTTGACTTCCTCCGACTCGCGGCCAGTAACCCAGAGCTCCTCCGGGCGCTCCAAACCTGCGACCTCGTCACCGCTGACGGGCAGCCCCTTGTTTGGCTCTCAAGAATCCTCCGCGCGCCTCTACCGGAGCGCGTAGCAGGCTCGGACCTTGCCTGGCCACTCCTTGAAGAAGCGGCGTCCCGAGGCGCCAGTGTCTACTTCCTTGGTGGCGGGTACGGCGTCGCCCAGAAGGCCGCCAATGCTGCCATTGGACGCCTCCCCAACCTGAGAATTGCGGACACCGCAGCCCCGTTTATCGACTGGAATAGCGAGGCCCAGGCCGCGGCCGTCGCCGATGACATCCGCGCGACCGGCGCTAGCCTGCTTCTGGTAGGCCTTGGCTGCCCCAAGCAGGAGCTCTTCCTGGAGCGCCACCTCGAACGCACCGGAGCAAGCCTCGGCGTCGGCGTCGGCGCCACCCTGGACTTCCTGGCAGGTAACTCACGGCGTGCCCCAAGCTGGATGCAAGATTCAGGGCTCGAGTGGATGCACCGCCTGGCCCAAGAGCCAAGCCGGCTCGCCAGCAGATACCTGGCCGACGCCACTTTCTTGGCCCAACTCGCCACCACAGCACTTAGAGAACGAACCCATACGGCCGCGTCGCGCTAGCCCGCCGTGGAACCAATGCTTGGTTGATGCGCTGCAACTAAGCGGCGCATCAATGGCTCACAGAGCGGCTAGTCATGCGGGTTCCCTCTGGATTCGGCAATCCGTGAGCCCGCCGGCAGAATACCGGTCCCCGCGGTGTGGCTAAGGGAGGCATCCCTCGTTGACTGTTGCTAAGCGGCGCTGAGAGAAGGCGCCCCGCACGAGGCCCAGGGGCGGGTCCCCACCACCCAGCCGCAACAAGGCGCCGGGTGGCCACGGGTCGTTTCCTCCCCGGGGCTCCCACAGTTCCGGACGTGCGCGATTCACGTATCCGGCTCCTCAGCCTCATGGGCTCGCTACGTACGGCGGAGCGATGGGTGATTGGCTCGGGCGGGAGGCGGCGAGGACCACTCGTGAAAGCGGGCCCACCAGTCCCAGTTCTTTGCGATAGCGGAATTGGAACGCCGCCAGGCCACCTAGGCGCTCCTTCCAGGTAACCAAGCGGGAGCGACCTTGCAGCGCAGCTCGGCCGAGCTTGGTGCACACGACGGGTTACCCTCAGTGATCACGATCGTTACCACAATACTCAGAAGCCGCCAACCGAGCTGCTTGCCCTACTCGGCCAGCCTGCTGCGCTGATCATTTGTGAGTCGAGGCCGCCGGCCGCCAAGATGCTCCTTGAGGACGTGGTTCTCCTCGATCCAATACACGATCGTGCGTTGCTGCTAGCGGCCGCCCCACCCGACGACAGTCAGGAGCCACGCGCGGAGTGGAAGGCAGTCGGTCAGCATGCCGCAAAGAAACCGACCCTCACGGCACCGTCAGGGCGCGGGCGCACCGATCGGCAGTACGGCATCGCCGCGCCTTCATCGCGCACGATCTCCCTCTCGACACGCCCCCCCTCTACCCGACCAAACCAAAAACTCGCAGCTTGGTTCTCTTGTCCCCCATCGACTTCGAGTCGGCAAAGGCGCCCATACAGCTCCAAAGCTAGAACTTTGCCCTGACTCCGTACTGGCTAGAGGCCGTGATCATAAACGAGCTTGATGAAATTCAAGATGGGTAGGCCGTCGGCCATGGACCAACCGTCGCCGGAGGCGTCCATGTCGAATAGGACCTGGAAGCGCACAAAGTCCCATCCTTGGGACGAGAGAACGGTTGGATCCGATGTCCAACCGGATGCGGCGGACAGGGCTGTCGCCGGATCGGCTTCACCATCGGGGCCGGCGTGTGCCGCATCGAATAGAATCTGTACCTTCGCGTCGGACGGCATCATGTCCCTGAGCCCGGAGTAGACCTCAAAGAACTGGGGGACGATCTCCACGTTCAATCCCGTTGGACCCGCGAAGGAGTTGAAGAGGTTGAGGGGCGCGCAATCCCCGGAGCCGATGCCCGGGATGAAGCAACCCGCAGATATTTCGAGTCGAAGCACGCCTAGGTCAGCTGTGGCACCGTAGAAATTCAGGCCGCCCGCGCCGCCGGGGACGCTCGCATCACCCGGAAGAAAGACCACGCGTGACTCTCTCATGAGGGCGGGGTGGTTGATGTAGGAGCCCATGGGATCGGGCAGCTGCCCGAGGGCCATCGAGACCGCGCTCGTCTCCAGGCCGATCAGCGGGATCGGGCCCATGGACTCGGGCACGGGTGTGACGATGCCATTCACGTGCTCGATGGCGCCGGTTCCGTCCACGCCGGCGAACAAAAACTGCGCGGGCCGATCGGCCATACCCGGGTCGATCTTGCCGTAGCCGATGTGGACCCACTTGGACTGGGCCATGGACTTGCCGTTGGCGTCCGGTTGGGGGATGAGCGCTCCTTCGCCCCAGTATGCGCGGGGGGAAGGAAGGGTAGAGTCCACGTCTTCGATGGAACCGGGGTCATTGCCGCTCTGGAAGAATGGCTCGTAGATGGCATCGGAAGCGGCTCCGGAGGGATCAGCGGCATCGGTCGTAATAACGTGGATGATCCCGGCCATGGCGGCGGCGTTGGTCTGGCCAGCACGATCTTGAAGGCCCGGGCCAATGGCAATACGCAGGCTCGTCCTGCGCGGCAACAGGCCATCTGGCACGAACCGCACCGAGAAGCCTTCGCCCGCACAGTTCTGATGGATCTCGGCCTTGCCACGCAGCTTCTTCCAGGTTCCATTCAGATACTCGACACCAATCCGTTGGATGTTCGACGGCTCCGCGGAGATCGGTTGATCGAAGTGGATGACGATTGCGACCCGGTTCTGCCACGCGATCCGATGGTTCAGCGGCAGACCGTTCGGCAATTGGGAGACGGCGGCTGCGTCCAGAGTGGCGAAGCCAACGCCCTGGCTCCGAAAGTAGGCCTTGATGACGGGGGTGGCGGGATGGAACCCCACCTCAACGTGGGTCGCGTTGGGCTCGGCTATGCCAGTTCCCGAATCACCGCGGATGACGACGCGTGCGGGTGTCGGCAGCGGGTCATAGAACAAAGCCGCTGGATCGAGGATCCGGGGTGTCTCGAAAGTGATCGAGACGCTCGTCGCAAGGGCGGCGCCACCCGTCGAGACGATGCTCGATCCCCCGCTGTCAGTTCCTCGAACGGTGATGGTGTAGACGAAGCCCCCGGGCTGGAGCCCCCCGATGCCCGTGGCGTCGGAGCACGCCGGAATGAATCGGAGGACCGAGACGTCGGGCTGTCCGGACGTGAGGACTCCGGTCGTGATTGAACCGAGGGCCGGGGCGCCTTGGGCGTCCCTCACCGCGACGGTTCCTAAGTGCACCGAACCGAAGTCGATCGGCTGGGTGAAGCGAAGCTCGATGGGGCCGTCGATGGTCCAGGTCTGGCCGTTCTGCACATTGGCTCCCAGGAATTCCAGCGCGCCTTCTGCGACGGTGGGTGGGCTGGTTCCACCGCACGCCGAGAGCAACAGGAGCAACGCGGCGGCGAACTGGAAACGGCTTGGCCGGAAGCTGGCGGCGGAGTTCATGACCAACCTAGTTCAGCTCCCTCGTAGGGTTACATCGCAGGGGACACGAATCTGGGACGCCCCGACGCCCGAGCCTTCTTCCTCCACTTGATGGAGCGCACAAAGCGCTCGGCGTTCGCGTCGCCGTTTGGGGACTTGGGCGGCGTGAAGACCGTCTCGACTCCCCCACTCCCGAGCCGGTCGACTCACGGCTGCGCTCGATGGGCTAATCGAATGTGATGGAGAACCCGTTGGAGAAGTTTGAGCCGCCCGCCGCAGCGGTATCTCGGTGCCAGAGCTGCCAGTGGTAAGTTTGGCCGGAGAGGGCTGACTGCACTCCGCTGGCGAAAGGGAGGGCGGTTGGGTCGACGTGCAGGAGGACGTATCCGTCGCCATTGCTCCCTTGAAGGTCGCTCGTGAAGCGGCCTAGGTTTCCACCGAGGCATAAGGTACCGGGGCCCCCACCGACCATGGGAACGTGTGCGATCTCCGTCCCCACCAGGACCATGGAGAACTTAAGGGGCGGAAGGCCCCAGCCGACGATGATCTTGTCCGTGGTGGGATCATTGCCATGGCCCATGGTGATGAAGCTTCGATCGCCGCGCGAGTGCACCGCGCCATCGCAGAACTGGTGGCCCCTCGTCTGGTAGCCCCAGGTGCTCCAATAGCCGGCAACGATGTCGAAGTTGGAGCCTGCGTCATTCCATTGGGCGAGGGCCATGATGGCGATCTGAATGGTGTTGCCTATCGCCGTGTACGGAACCGTCGAGGAGATCGCAGGAGGGCTGCCGACGAATGTGGTGGGCTGTCCAACGCGCTTGCGTCGCTCATAGACGCCGAGCTGGAAGTCGTCCGTCATGCCCAGCGTGGAGTAATACGCCTGCCATCCGGTGGCCACGGGCTCGTAGTACACGATCGCGAAGCTGCGCCACTCCGCGATCACCCGCGGGTGGTTCTGGTTCCGGCCCAGGAGCGCGTGCTCGGCGGCGTTGATATCGACGCGGCGCCAAGAGATCGCATCGACGCAGACGATGGCATCCACATCCGAATTCCCCGGCGCGAAGTCGTCGTAGGTGATGATGTAGGTCTCCGGCAGATCATCGATCGCAACGGCGTTGGTGACATCCAGGGACGTTGGATTCGAACCCTGGGGCAAGTGAGTGACCGTGTTGGGTCCGGCGATGACGTTTCCAGCTCGACCCAGTTGTAGCGTTCGGAGACTGATCGCCCCGGTCGCTCGGTCGGTTCGCCGGTAGGCGATGTTCCAGACTTCCGGCGTGGTGCCGCCCTTGTTGATGACCACCTCCTGGTTCAAGAACCCGGACCACGAGTCCAGGCTCACCACGGGGTCCATCGTGCTGTCGCCGTAGACCGGCCGCATCCTGGGGGCGACATCCCCGCTCGCAAACGTACGCTCCCAGACCACGATGAAGGGACGATCGCCATCGTTCGATGCCACCCCGCCGCCCACGTCGGGGCGCGCGTTCGTGTAGCGAAAGGTGCCGGAGCCGGTTGTGCCGATCTCCAGGACCGGACCGAGCGTCCGGTTTGGGGTGTCATACACTCGGCCGACGATCGAGGTGTATGCGGATCCCGTGTCGCGCGTGGCGACGATCAGCACCTTCTTCGTCCCCGCCATGGTGGCGTTCCGGGGCGCCTTCCACTCCTCCAATCCAAGCTCCACGTAGGTCGCGGGGCCGGGCTGTCCAGAGATGTCCGTCTGCTTGAGGTAGATGTCGGTGTCGACGGTCGAGAATTTGTCTTCGTGGGTGAAGACCCACCTGAAGTGTTCACTCACATGGGTCACCTCCGGCGCGGTCTGATCTTGGGGCGGCGAATCCACAGTAAACGTCGTGATCGGCGGGTCGATAGTGATCTTGCCCGTTGCGCCCTGGACAAAGCTCGCCGGCACGGTTAGCTGGAGGCCACCGGGGCTGAGCCTGGACGTCACGTGCACGGTCTCGCCCGCTTCATCGAACGCGATGGCCGCGCCATAGCGCACCGAGCCCTCCGGGCCATCGAAAGTGAACCCCGTGCCCAAGGGGCGCGCTTCGAGATCTGTTTCGACTCCCAGGGTAAGCACCAGGTCACCGGGCTTCCCCACGGACGCGGCGGGCCGGTCGATGATGAAGCTCTGCTCGACCTGCTCCAGGGCAATATCGTAGGTGGCCAGAACGAAACCGCGGTCAAGGACGAAGCGGTCGCCCTCGCGCGTGACCTCGGCGCCCCTGGTGAGGGGCACGTGTTCGTTGGCGATAGCTACGGATTCCAGCCGGAAGCGCACGGGGTAGTTGCGTGAGGCGCTTGAACCCAGGAAAGGGACGTAGGTGAAGCCGCCCCGCGCGGCCCGGGCCTTGAACGAACGGCCACGAACCCAATGCCCGTCCGCCTGCTGCAGGTACCGCAGGGCGTCGTTGGTCGGGCCCAGGGGCTGGATCCTCTCCACGCCAGGGGGCGCTGGGGTTCGCTGGCCCTCAATGGGCCCAAGTTTCACCGCCGGTAGCGAGGACTCATCGCGCCGCAGTCCCCGGGGCGCCGGCAGGGCGCCATCTGAATTCAGGTCCGGCCGCGGGGCCAGATAGATCTCGCCCGCTACAGCCGCGGGCACTTCCCCTTCGAGCATCTCTTGCCCCAGGGACCTGGAGAATGCAGGGGGGGCGGCGAGGAGCAGGATCGCACCCCAGAATGGAACGGCAGAGGAGATAGTCTTCATGACGCGCACCAATCGGGTGCGGAACGAGATCGAGGGCCTGGCGGGGTAGCGGAGGAACGGGCCCGCCAAGACCTAGACTGGGGAGCTGTCGCCCTGGCTCACCAGAAACCGCGATAGTTCCGCGGGGCCATAGCTGATGTGAGAGGAACGCCCCAGGGCACCGCCAGGCGCCGTTGGTGCATGAATCCCGACCGGTTGCGTAGCTCCCCCGTCCCCACCAGGGACCTTGACCGGCTTGGGCCCTCCGAGTGCGCGCATACGGTTCCGCACGCCACACGCGATCCTCACCTTCGCTTCCCGCGAAGGCAACGCGCGCGCTCGAAGTCGCCCACCGAGACCGGCCTGCGCCGTACGCAGCACCGGCAAGGGCCGAGCGAGCGAGATCACCAACGCCCCTGGGGGCGTAAGCGGATTCCTCGATAGGCACATGGCACAACCATGGCCATTCGAGGAGGCCGCCGGCACACTCTTCTCCCCCAATGTTGACCCTATCCGGCATCACGAAGTCCTATGGAGAGCGCACCCTGTTCGCAGCGGCGGCTCTGCAGGTCAATCGCGGCGATCGCATCGGCCTCGTTGGGCCGAACGGGGCCGGCAAGTCCACGCTGTTCTCGCTGATTCTCGGCAGCCAGCCGGCCGACGACGGACGGGTCAGCATCGAGCGCGACGCCGCGATCGGCTACTTGCCGCAGGAAAGTGCTCCGGTCGGCGAGGAAACCGTCCTCGAGATCGCCCTCGCCATCACCGAAGACTTCGTGCGCCTGCACCGCATCATCAAGGCGCGGGAGCAGAAGCATTCGGTCGAGGCGCAGCATCCCGAGGATGTGCACGACGACGTGCACGACCGCTACAACGAGCTCAACGGCTACATTGTCGAAGCCAAAGCCAAGCAGATTCTCGCTGGCCTCGGCTTTCGCGATTCGGATCTCGATCGCCCGGCCCGCACGCTGAGCGGTGGATGGGTCATGCGGGCTCACCTGGCCAGACTGCTGACGCAGGAGCCCGATCTCCTGATGCTCGATGAACCGACGAACCACCTCGACCTCGAGTCGCTGTTGTGGTTTCAGGGTTACCTCAAGGGATATCCGGGAGCGATCCTCGTCATCTCTCACGACCGCGAGTTCCTCGACGCGCTCGTCACCGCCATCGTCGAGATCCGCCACCAGAAACTTGTCCGCTACACCGGCAGCTTCACGAAATTCCTCCAGCAACGCGAGGCCGCCGACGCCCAGCATCTCGCGGCCTACAAGACACAACAGAAAGAGATCGCACACCTGCAGGCTTTTGTCGATCGCTTCAAGGCCAAGGCGAGCAAGGCCACGCAGGCGCAGAGCAAGCTGCGTCAGATCGAGCGGATGGACAAGCTTGAAGCGCCGGAGGCCGACGACAAGAAGGTTGGCTTTCGTTTCCCGCAACCGCCCCGCAGCGGCCAAAAGGTGATCTGGCTCCATCAGGTGCACTTTGCCTTCGGCGAAAACAGAATCTACCGCGGCATCGACTTTGAGGTTCAGCGTGGTGAGCGCATCGTGCTCGTCGGGCCAAACGGCGCCGGCAAGTCGACGTTGCTTAAGCTATTGGCGGATAAGCTCACGCCGGACCAGGGCAAGCGTGAGCTCGGCCACAACGTCTCGGTCGGCTACTACTCACAGTATCGGATTGAAATGCTCGAGCCCGGGCGAACGGTGCTCGAGGAGGCGCTCGACACCGAAGCCAAGGTGACAGAACAAGTCGTGCGTACCCTGCTGGGGTCGTTCCTGTTCTCAGGTGACTCGGTGTTCAAGCGCGTAGAGGTTCTGAGCGGTGGCGAAAAGAGTCGCCTCGCCCTCGTGAAGTTGCTACTCGATCCGCCGAATCTCCTGCTGATGGACGAGCCGACGACACACCTCGACATGTCGAGCATCGACGCGCTCGTTGCCGCGATGACTCAGTTCGAGGGGACGCTGGTCTTCATCAGCCACGACGTCCACTTCATCAAGACCCTCGCTAACAAGGTCATTCACACGGCCGGGGGCCAGCTTACGCCGTACCTTGGCGACTACGCGTTCTACCTGCACAAGACGCATTCGGAATCGGCGCGCGCCGCACTCACCGCCGGCGGCGGTGCAGCCGAGAAGCCCCAGGGCAAGTCCGGCCGACCAGGCCGGCAAGAGGCGAACAAGGCGCGGCTCAATCTGCAGAAGCAAAAGAGGCTCGTGCAGGCGCTCGAGACAGAGATCGACGCCCTGGAGACCCGCCAGGTTGCGATCACTGGGGAACTGGAATTGCCCGAGACTTGGAGCGACGGCGCGCGCGGCAGGGAGCTGGGCCGCGAACTACAGACCAACACCGAACGCCTTGCCGAGTTGTCGTCGAAGTGGGAAACCGAGGCGAGTCGCCTCGAACTCGACTGAGGCGGAGCGACGTTGTGCGCGGCTTGGCCGGACGATCATGCATTAGATTCCCGGGCCCTTGGTGCGGACGGTCGCCGTGGCAGTGATCGACGTAGTCCCAATGCGTCCGGCAAAGGGACGCCCCACCGACGAAGGTCGTCCGGCCAAGGAGGTCGCCCTCGATCCAGCGGCTGCCAGCGCAGGTTCGAGTCCCGGGGCAACGTCGTTGACACACAACCCAGGAGCCGCCGGTCGCCAAGCTGCTTCTTGAGGACGAGGTTCTCCTCGATGGGGTACTCGATCGCGCGCCGCCGCTCACGATGCACCCAGCCCGCGACGGTCAGTAGGAGCGCTCAGATCGGGAGGCTGTTCGTCAGCATGCCGGCAGGATCCCGGCTTTCTCGGGGCCGTCACTGCGGCGGCTCAGCGGTGAGACAAGACGGGGAGGGGTCCCCCATCCCCTCCGAGGTCAATGGGCCAACTCTACGGGCATCGGCCCCCCGCGCTCACGCATCCGATTGAGAGCGCTGCATGCGAGCACGTCCCCGGTAACAGCCGGCCCGTGTGGTCGCCGCGCTGCACCACCTCTTGTTTTTGCTCACGCCTATTGGTCACGCGGTAGCGAGTCTTGAGTTTCGGATGGAGGCACGAGATCATCCCCTCAGAATGCTAGAACGGCGTGCTCACCAGCGCCTCCAACGCTCAGGCTGCGGCCCAGGGTCGCTCTTGAGGCCGGTGGTCATGCACCAACGACACCCCGATCGGTTCTGGCCCGCTTACCTGCCCGGCGCGCGCAGATTCCTCCTCACCGTGCAGACCGACGAGGGCGCCTGGATTCACGTCGCATCGCTCGAAACGCGAACGATGAAGCGCATCGCCCGAGGCGCCTCGCGCTCGGAGTACGTCTCACCGGGTTGGCTCGCGTGGTGCGAGGCCGGTCGCCTGCTGGTTCAGGCCTTCGACGCAGATACGCACGAGGTTGCGGGGAGCCCGCGGCAGCTGGTCGAGGGGGTCTGGGGCTTCCTCTCACGGGGCGCCGCGTTCTTCTCCTTCTCCGACGAGGGGACGCTCGTCTACCGCAAAGTCAGCGGGAAGTCTGACCTAGAGCGGGTCGCGCGCGGAGGACGGACTCTCGCGCAGGTGGCCGAAGCGGACGACTACGATGACAGCCTGCGACTCGACCGTGCGGGCAGGCGGCTCGCCGTCGCGATCAAGAACGAGACGGGCTCTCAAGACCTGTGGATCCGTGACCTCGAACGGGGCGTCTCGACGCGCGCGACTTCGCATGAACGCTGGGCCGACGCCCCCAGATGGTCTCCCGACGGCACGCGCATCGCCTTCCTTGCCGACTGAAAGGGGCCACCGCGCGTGTACGTTCTGGACGTGGATAGTGGTGCGCCGAAGGAGATCGTTCCCTACGACGGATCCTCACACAGTCTGGGCTGCTGGACCGCGGACGGGAAGTCGGTGATCTACCGGCAACGCGCGGACGCGGGATACGACCTGTGGATCGTCGAGATCGACACGCTCGAGCGGCGCCCGCTTCTTGTGACGCCTCCCAGCGAGAGGAACCCGTCCATGTCGCCTGACGGGCGCTGGCTTGCCTACGAGAGCGACGAGACAGGCCGGTCCGAGGTCTACGTGGCGACCTACCCCGAGCTCAAGAAGCGCACACGCATTTCGACCGACAGCGGATTCGATCCATGCTGGAACGGGGACGGGACCGAGCTCTTCTACCGCTGCCAGGAAGGCGTGTTCGCCGTGGCGTTCGCCAAGGACGGCCCCGTCGACGATGCACCCGAGCTCGTTCTTCCCGACTCGGGTGACGACCTGCAGGCGTTCAACGTCACGCCCGATGGCCAGCGCTTCCTCGTGATGCGTGCGGACCGAGCCACGCGCCAGCCACCGGATCAACTCATCACGGACTGGCCGCGGCTGCTCGATCAGTAAGCCGCATGCTGCCCGGCGCCGGGACCACTCCCGCGCGCATTCCCCAAGGGACTCCATTGCCGGCTGGACGATGATCAAGGCGTCACGCGAGTCCTCCAGCAACCGCATGACCGCGATCCAGCAGATGGCGTTTCGGTCGGTGCTGCTCGGTCCCCCCACACTGCGCCTGTCGGAGGCTAGCTGATGGCGGCCTGCGCTCCCTTGCCATCGGCGGCGTTGTAGATCCCTATCGAGTCGTACGCGGCGTCAGCTGTCACCGACCGAACGCGCTCGCTCGCGCTGACAATGCTCGCAACGCCCGTGGCATCGTCATGGATGGCGCTGTCGGACAGGAAAGTACGCGACAAGCTCTCCAGCCGCGTCAACGCTAAGCTGCACCCTCATTCAGCCCCGTCGACCCTGGCGCCGTGTCCAGCGGCCGCCCATTTCCCCTCGGCCACGACCGCGAGGCCGCTGCTAGCGCTGATCAGGTCGATCCCGCCGCCCATGGCCGAACGTCGCGGCAGGTGGAAGGCGAGACGCAGCATCAAGGCGGTGGTCGCCCCAGAGATCGGTATCCGTGCCCCCATGCCGTTCAGTGTCGCAGTATGGCTCCCGGCCGCGCCCAGTTCGCTTCCTGGACAAATGGACAAAGCTGCGGGCAAGTTCTGGCGCGGATGAATCGCCGAGCGGACGATGAAGGGCCCATGAACGACGAGCAACGAACGGACCGCCGACAGGGTGTAGCGCTGCGCGCGGTCCTCGTGGGGAGTTCATTGGTCGCCCTGGGAGCCGCAGCCCTCCGGGGCCTTGATTCGCAGGAGGGCAGCGGGACCGCGACCGTGCGCCCGACCCTGACTTCGGCCCCGGCCCCGATCACGATCTGGTCCGAGAACCTCGGCGGCCGCGTTCTCGCCGCCGATATCGATGCGGACGGCCGCCCGGACCTTGTGGTCCAGACCTGGGGCGTCGGCGAGGTCCCTGGCGAACTGCGATGGCTAGGCGACGGCGGGCGCACATCGACCCTCGTTGGGACCGCCCGCTACTACGGAGACGAACTCGGCTCAGGTGACCTGGACGGCGACGGCGACCTCGACCTGGTTGCGCCGGTCGGGACCCATTCCCTCGGCAAGCTCGCCTGGTACGAACACCCCGGCGGAGATGGCACGGGGGATTGGACGGAGCACATGCTCGGGACGGTCGATCCGAAAGGCGAGGTGAAGGACATCAAGGTCCACGACCTGGATGGCGACGGCGTGCTCGACGTGGTGGTGCGGACGCTGCAAGTCGTGGCACTCTACTCGCGGCTCGAAGATGGAACCTTCCGATCGCGTCTCATGCCCTGCAAGCTGCGCGAGGGCCTGGCCCTCGGCGACCTCGACGGGGACGGGGACATGGACCTGGTGCTCAACGGCTACTGGTGGCGCACGCCCCCCGATCCGTGGACCGACGAGTTCGAGGAGTTTATCTACGACCCGAAGTGGTTCGAAGACGACACGGGGAGCTGGATGGATTTTGCGGCCCTGCCGCAGGTCGCCGATTTGGATGGGGATGGACGTCAGGACCTGGCGGTCGCCCAGCCAGAGAAGCTTGGGGTCCCGGTGACCTGGTACCGCAACGTCGATCCGGAGCGGGGTCCAGACGGGTGGGAGCGGCATGAACTCCTCCCCGTCGACTGCTGCCACAGTTTCGAGGTCACGGACTTCGACGGTGACGGAGACCTCGACCTGATCGCTGGCATGAGCAAGCGCGCCCCTGAACCGATGCTGCTGCTGCTCGAGAACGAAGGCGGCGCACGTTCCTTTCGGCGGCATGTTCTCGCTGAAGAGCCCACCTACAAGGCGCAGCTCGTCGACATCGACGGGGACGGGGACCAGGACATCGCCAGTGCACACTCGTGGACGGACGCCCCCGTCCGCGTCTTCGAGAACCGCCCGCCGCCCAAGACGCTGGATGCATGGAGCCGGCACCGCATCCAGGGCGAGCTTCCGGCACGCGCGATCTTCGTCGATGCGGCGGACCTCGATGGCGACGGGGACATGGACGTCGTCGCGGGCGGCCACTGGTACGTCAACCCGGGCGAGGCCCGCGGGGACTGGGAGTCGCGCGCGCTGCCAGCGCCCTTAGGGCAGACGGCGCTGGTCCACGACCTGGACGGCGACGGGCACGTTGATGTGCTTGGGACACAGGGCAAGGGTTCGGCTTCCAACCGCACCTTCGCCTGGGCCAGGGGTGACGGCCGCGGCGGATTCACGGCACACATCAACATCGAAGCGAGCGGCTGGGGCGACTTTCTCCAGGGGCGGGCACTCCTCGAGGGACCCGGCGGCCGCACCGTCGTCCTGAGCTGGCACGATCGCGGCAAGGGCTTGACGGGGCTGCGCATTCCCGCGCGACCGACCGAAGAGACGTGGACGGCGTCGGTCTTCTCGGAACGCTCCCTCGCCGAGGACCTGGCTGCCGGTGACCTCGACGGGGACGGGGACATCGATCTGCTACTCGGGACCGAGTGGCTCGAACTCGGAGGGCCGGCGCCAATCCCACACGTTTTGGACGGGGCCAAGGACCTAGCCCCCACTCGTCATGCGCCCGGCGGTATCCCCGCATGCGATCGTTGCAGCCTGGCCGACATGAACGGCGACGGACGCCTCGACGCCGTCGTCAGCTTCGAGGGCGCGACGGACCTCGTCTGGTACGCGGCGCACGAGGATCCGACCGAGCCCTGGACCCGTCACGAGATCGCGCAGGTCCCGGGGGAGGGCTACAGCATGCACACGGCGGACATGGACTCTGACGGGGACGTTGACGTCGTGGTCGGCGAGCACCGCGCTGAGCGCAATCGCTTGCTGATCTTCGAGAACATCGACCGGGGAGCGCGCTTCGTCGAGCACGTCGCCGACGACGGGAAAGGCGCGATCGACCACCACGATGGATCGCTCCCGGTAGACATCGACGGTGACGGAGACCTCGACGTGGTCTCCATCGGCTGGCACACGCAGACGCTCTGGCTCTTCGAGAATCTGGCCCGCTGACTCGCGACCCAGGGGGCGCTTCCGTCTCGGAGCCCCCAGCTGAGACCGCCGGAAGCGCTCGGGCGCAGCGCCTAGCGGGTCGAAGTCCCCACGCGGAAACAACGGCGTGGACACGGGGCAAGACCTTCCCGAAGGATCGGAGTGACCGACGAGCCCTGGCGGCCCACGGGTGGCGGGCGGCCGCGCCCGCGCCGCGAAAGGTCAAATGCTCCCCCCCCGCGGTTCACGCGGAGCGAGCGACGAGGGGCTTCCCAGCCGGCGCCGACCTGCACGTCACGCTAGCCCTGTCCGTGAGGTTGCTTGCCGGCCCTGGGTTCACATCGTGGTGACAAGGCTTGGAACTCCATGCCTCGCTGGGCTGGACCTCCACGGGGCCAAGGGGCGTCGGCATCAATGCGACCTTGACCTCTGCCGACGATGCCGAGAGGAGGTCGCTGTCGCCATCGCCCCTGACCTGACTGGCTGACTGAAGTGGCGACGGCTGCGCCTACCCCTCAAAGGAACGTGATCGCCAGGCCGTCCGTGAAGTTCGATATTGGGATGCCCAGCACGGTGTCCCGGTACCACGCTTGGAAGTTCCACGTCTCTCCAGGCGATATCGACACCAGCCCCGACGGCGTCGGAGTGATCGCGAGGTCGAGCGCGAGGGAGAACGCACCCGTGGCGCCGCTGCTCAGCACCTGACCTGGGCCGGCGTAGCGGCCAATGGAGCCGCCGAGACATAGGTTGCCTATGCTCCCGCCGGGAGCCACGACGAATCCCTGCGTCTGGCTGTTGAGGAAGAAACCGAACTGGTTCTGCGGGAGAGAGCTCGCCGTGAGCGTGACGTCGTTGGAACTGCGGCGCGCGCTGCCAAGAGCGGAAATCTCGCCTGCGTCCCCTGACGCGTTGAGGACGGCGGGCGAGCAATACGTTGCCCCCAAGTCTGCCGCCGCTCCGAACGGCACAATCTGAAAGCCGTTGACTGACATGAACTCCGCAGCCACGTCGAGCCGGATCAACACCGTGCCGCCTGGGCCCACCGTGATCTCATGGCGCGCATGGGTGACGCCAAGCGCGTACCCGCCGGCGAAAGGTCCGCCAACATCTTGCGACGGGTCGGGTGAACCGATCACGCGCACGCGCGTCTCGTGGGGCGCGCCGTCGGGCGTCGTCGCGTATGTGAAGACTTCGTAGCGACCGGGCATGAGGCCTCGGACCTCGAGGATGGCCGCTCCGCCGAAGAAGGCGAGGTCGTCGAGCAACGCGTCGACGCCGCCGGAGGTCGCGGGGTTGTCGTAAAGGAACGCGTCCATCCCCGAGCCGAGGTCGTCGAAGGTGACCGTGATGCCAGTCCCGGCCCCGCTCAAATCGACGAGGCCGGTCGCAGTGAACGGGAACCCGCCCGCGCCGATGGCGTCGGTGTCGATTTCGTTCCAGAACCCAGCGATGCCCGCGGCAGCGCCGTGCGCGGCGCTCGGTGCGCCGTGAATGCCTGCGGGTCCAAGATCGACGAAGACTCCGGCTTGCGCCGCGGCCTGCTCCGGTGCGAGGAGCGCACAGCAGAGCAATGTGAATAGTAGGTTGGAGCGCATGTGGTGGGGCTAGCGGGCTACGGCCGGAGAGCAGAGGGTACCACGGGCGGGCGTTGCTGCCCTCCCCCTGGTCCCAGCCTGGGGCCTCCCCCGTCAGAGGCGGCAGATTATGTCAGGATGGAAAACCCTCCATCACCCTCGCCTATGACCCGTCTCAGCCGCCACTTCTCCCTCGCCATCCTGCTGGCGCCGTATCTCGTGAATTCTGTTCTGGCCCAAGGGCCAGTGATCACCGAGCTGCTGGCCCGCAACGACAACGGCCTCCAGGACGAGGACGGCGATCACTCGGACTGGATCGAAGTGCACAACATTCCGGGCGCGGGCCCCGTCAATCTCAGCGGATGGGCCCTCACCGATGATCCGGGCGATCTGACGAAGTGGACGTTCCCACCGGGAACGAACCTGAGTGAAAGCGGCTTCCTGGTCATCTTCGCGTCGAGCAAGAACCGACGCGACCCCGCGGGGACGCTCCACACGAACTTCAAGCTCTCGGGAAGCGGTGAGTACCTTGCACTCGTGGATCCCGCGGGAACGATCGCCTCGGCCTACACACCTGAGTTCCCTCCGCAGACGGACGACATCTCCTACGGGCTGTCATTCAACCCGGCCCCAACGACCGAACCTCGTTTCTTCACGGTACCGACACCCAACGCTCCGAACTCGGCCGGCGGGCCTCCGGCATGGGACACGATGCACACGCCGCACCAACCCAGCGACAACGACGATCTCGTCGTGTCGGTGAGGGCCCCCACACTTGGCGCGAGTGCACCGAGCGTCGACCTTGTGTACCGCATCATGCATGGCGCCCAGCAGAGCGTGCCCATGTTCGACGACGGTGTTGCGCCGGACGCTTTTGCCAGTGATGGGATCTACACGAGTTCCATCGGCTCCTCGCTGACTGGCCCGGGCGAGATGCTGCGCTACAAGATCATCGTCTCCGACTCCATCGGCACGACGACCCTGCCTGCCTTCCTGAGCCCCTTGGGCTCGCCCGAGTGGCATGGCACGGTCGTCCTTGATCCGAGCCTGGGGGTCAGCCCGCTGCCCGTCTGGGAGTGGTTCATCCAGAACCCCTCCGCGGCAAACACATCAGCGGGCACGCGCTGCTCGCTGTGGATCGAAGGCGAATTCTACGACAACGTCAAGGTCAACCGCCGGGGGTCGAGCTCTGCCGGTTACCCGCGCAAGAGCTTCAAGTTCGACTTCAACCCGGATCACCGGCCGGTCCTCCAGGACCTTGGCGTCCCGATCGACGAGGCCAACCTCAACACACACTGGTCCGACAAGGCGCACGTCCGGCAGTCTTTGTCGTATCGCGTGTACGAGGAAGTCGGCTCCCTGAGCTCTACCTCGTTTCCCGTGCGGCTGGAGCAGAACGGCACCTTCTACTCCGTCCAGACCTTCATCGAGGAGCCGGATCGCTTCTACCTCGAACGGGCCGGCGAGGATCCGAATGGCGCGCTCTACAAGATGTACAACACGTTCTCGAGCGGAACCTCGGGTGTCGAAAAGGTCACCCGCACCCATGAGAATAACTCGGACCTGCAGGCCATCGTTTCAGCCGTTCAGCAGGTCGGGCCGGGGATGGAGGACTACCTGTTCGACAACCTCGACGTGCCGAGGGTGATTAACTACCTGGCGGCTTCTTGGCTGATCCACGAGAACGATCACTGCCACAAGAACTACTACTTCTATCGGGATTCGGACGGCGATGGCGAATGGGAGTTCATCCCGTGGGACAAGGATCTCACGTGGGGACGCAACTACCACCTGAACAACGGCGGAGTCCTCAACGATCGGCTCTCGTACAATCATTTCCAGAACAGCCACCCGCTGATTGGCGATAGCCAGCACCCGAACAGTGATGGATTCTGGAATCGCCTCATCGACCGGATCTACGGGAGCCCGCGGCTCCGTGAGATGTACCTGCGTCGGTTGCGAACGGTTTGCGACCAGTTCCTTCAGCCGCCGGGCACACCGGCATCGGAGCTGTGGATGGAGAACCTCATCGAGGACGCCTACACCCTGATGGCACCCGACGTCGCGCTGGACGCGGCGCGCTGGGGCGTACCAACATGGCAGACGTCCCGGACCTTCCTGCAGGCGAAGGACCGCATGATCTCGGGCTACGTGGTCAATCGGCGCGGGCACCTTTACGGGAGCCTGCTTGCGGCCAATGGCGGACTGGTACCGGGGGGCAACTCGCGTCGCACGAGCCTGCGAGTCACAGGCTTTGACCTGTCACCTGCGTCTGGCAACAACGACGAGGAGTACATCGAGCTCACCAATGATGCAGCCTGGGCGACGGACCTCTCGGGCTATCGCCTGGAGGGCGCCGTGACCATGACGCTTCCGCCGGGGACAGTGGTCGAGGCCGGTGGGCAGGTGTACCTTTGCGCCGACTCGCGGGCGTTCCGCGAGCGAACGACTTCACCGCACGCCGGTGAGGGGCACTTCGTCGTGGGCCCGTTCAGCGGAAACCTCGCCGCCGGTGAGACGCTCTTGCTGCGCGACCCAGCCGGCCGCGTGCGAGCGCGCATCGTCTTGTAGATGCCGCGAGGCGGTCATCACCGCTGACCGAGCGAAGCGAAGTCGAGCCCGGTTTCAGCTGAACGGTCAAGGAATCCAATGCTGATCCGCTGGTGAGGTCGCTACACGCTGCATGACTCCGCCTCTGTCTCTTATACACATCTGACGCTGCCGACGATATGCAGTGTGTAGAT
>CAJXRJ010000002.1 GCA_913058555.1 uncultured bacterium | reverse complement strand
GTCACTGATGTGGACGGCGAGCCGATCGCAACGGGTGAAGCTCGCATGATGTTCCTCCGCGGGAAAGATCCGGTGGAGGCGCCGCTTCGGAAAGACGGTTCGTATGGGCTGTCCGTTCCTCCGGGAAGCGAAAGGGGCGAGAGCCCGCGCTCCTTAGCGGTCGAAGCCGCGGGGTTTGTTTCGAAGGAGATCTTTCTCGACGAGCGCGAGAGCCGGCAGGGGCTCGTTCGGCTCGACGTTCAGCTGGAGACAGGTTTCACCAGGGCCGTAGAGCTACGCGGCAGCGACGGCTCTGCGATTCAAGGCGCGAAGATCGAGTTGGTTCAGGCCGGGCATGACGCTTTGAGGCACCGGGCTCCAGCTTTCTCGTACGTCCAGACCACGAATGGTGAAGGCGTCGCGACCTTTGAAGACCAGCCGCCGACGGGATTGCGTACGGCGATCATCCATCTGCCAGGACTCGATGATTGGGCGCGTCGCCCCCTCGACTTGGGTGCGCGCAAGACGGTGCTGGTGGTCGCTTCCCCCAGCCGCCTGACGGTCGACGTCAGGTCCCTCGGTCTCCAGGGGCTAGAGCCGGGAGCCGTGATCCTCTCTGCGGGCTACGGGCACTTGGCCGGGGGGCTACCGGGACGGAATCGGGGTGTCCTTGGGGAGGAGGGTAAGTACTGGTTCGAAGGCCTTCGGGCTGGATTGCCGCTTTGGCTTCGGTTGAACTCGAAGGATGGAGCGTACTGGGACTTTACGGACCTCGTGCCCATGACATCGACCGTGACAGAGCGAGTTGTCGACTGTGCCGCAAGTACTCCCGCGCGGGCCATGGTGGACCCCCGGCGGCGCTCCATGTCAGGGCGATCTCTCCGGTGGAGGCTCGTGGATACGGACGGCGCGTCCATTACGTGGCAGCAGCTCCGCGGCTTCTTCCCCGACAGGATCCACGTGCGCTGGGGGGATGGGCTATTCGACCGGATGGGCCGGTCTTGGCTGGGACAGATGAGCCCGGGCATGTCGGTCAACGGCGAGATGGACTATCCGAATCCTCCACCCGAGGGCCTTCGGATCGCTGGGGAGGGCTTCAGTGAAGCGTTGGACTTCGATCCGGCGAGCGCCAACCCGGTGATTACGCTGAAGGTGGATCTCTCGGAGTTCCTGGGGGAGACGCACGACGTGATGCTTCGGGGCAAGCATCTCGATGGAAGCACCGCCAGTGGCGGCTGGGCGATCGTCCTGACCCATCGCGACAGCGCGCGCAACTATCATGCGAGCGCCGGATTCTTGGACCCGAGCGGGACCATCCGGCTTGGGCTGCCGATCGGCGACTACGGCTACCGCGCATGGAGCGGCTCTGACGTGACGACAGGGCGGCTGACGGTCGACGGTGAAGGGCCCTTGCGCGCGGAGATCCTCTTCCCTGGGCAGGGGGTTCTCGTGGGCCAGGTCGTTTCTGACGCCCGCGTCTTCGCGGTGCACCTTGACCGGCGCGCCAGCACGATTCCGAAGGAAGGTTCCGTGGCAAGCAACGTCTTACCTGACGGTCGCTTCTGGTTGCTGGACGCGATCGCGGGAGAATCCACGCTCGTGGCACGGGCCCTGACCCCACGGGGGGTCGTCGTCTTCCATGCGTTAGCGGACGTTGCGATCGCACCGAACGTCATCAATCGCCTGGAGCCGATCAAGATCGAGGCGGCTTCTCTAACAGGACCCAGGCTCACGTGCCGAGAGAACTTCCTCGGTGGACGGGTCGAGATCCGGCAGGCCGGCGCGCTCGTCTTCAGCGGCTGGCTGGCCGCGGGCGAGAGTGCCCTCGTGCCCTCCCGCGCGCCGCTTGACGTGATCGTGTTCGGAAGAGATGCGTACGCTCGCTCCTTCAAGCGCCTGCGGGTCAACTTTCCAGCGGACGGCGACGTCGCCAGCATGTGAGGCCGGCGCCACGGGAGCCCCGCTGCTCTTCGCACGGAGTTCTTTCGAAGACGGCGGCGCGTACACGGATCTTGCTCCATCGGCGATCATCAAGGGCTCACCCCGAATGTCAGGGCGACACTGTCGCTGGTGTTGAAGCCTGTTCCAGCGCTGTCCCGGTGGATCCCTTGGAAGTGCCACGTTGTTCCTGGGAGGAAGGCGGCGCCAAAGCCAGGGGATTGGAAGTCCATGCGGATGGTGACAGTTCCTTCGGGCCTCGTCATGAAGAGTGGCGTTCTGGTGATCCCGGGAGCGAAGGGGTACAGGCACAGAATGCCGTCACCAAACGGCGCTGCGTAAGGTCCCCGACCGTAGGCCAGCAAGCCAAACGATCGGCCGGGCGCGCCTGTCATCCCGACGGCGAGCTGCTCCAACCCAAGGTCCGCGCTACCGAGCAATTGGACCCTCGCCCCTGGGCTAACCGTGTTGGGTGACGTCACGCAAAGGCGCTCGACGATAGGGGGGCCACCAAGGTCCCGGCTAGAGCGACTGAATGTCGTAGTCCACTCCCAGAGGAAGGACTGCAGCTGCACTTCCCCGCCCGTTCCAAGGGCGTGAATGACTGAGTGGCCCGAGGCGGGGATAAGGAGATGTCCATCGGAGCCCTCGATACATGCGGTCTCAAAGATGCCATTGTTCAGGACGGTGACGCCCACCCCTGCGGCATCGATGATCCGAACGAAGGTCGTGGCGCTCACTGCCATTCGACCGCCAGAGAGCGCCGTGAGCCGCCTCGGGTCATAACTCATCCCTAGGCTGCTCCCGAGCTGGTGCAGATTGGCCCCCAAATCTCCTAAGGGCTGAAGCTGAGCATCGTAGCTAGCGAGGATCCAGCGGCTCTGGTGAGCCTGGACCGCCGCACACCCACCGCCGTACCTGATCACGTCGCGGGATCGACCGAAAGGAACCCGCGACACCTCGAGGCCGCATACGTCTCCCATGCGGTCCAAGCTCCGGCTAGTCGAAGTACCCGGAGAAGTGGAACTCTTTGAACCCGGAGTCCAGGGCGCGGTCGAGAACCTGGACCACTTCGCCGTAGGTCACGCCAGCTCGGGCGTCGACGGTGAGCTCTTGCGTTTCCAGGCCCTTGCGGATCGCCCCAAGGCGCTTGGCGATCGAGCTGATGTCGCGATCCATGGCGGGGCCGATTCTGTACTGCAGGGTGCGACCGACATACTGGCTGGGGCCGGAGCCTGGCCAGGGCTCGTCTGGGTCGACGAAGCTGCGCCGCTCGCCCACTTCGAGCACATCGATTCGGATCAAGGCCGTCTCCGTCGGCTCTTCGGCGGACTCGCCCACCTCAGCTGGCAGGCCCAAGTCGGTTGCAAGGTGGACGGGAATAAAGCCAAGTCCCCGGCCGTTCGTGAGGCGTGTCGCCAGTTCGATGCGCCACAGCCCGGCCTCCGGCATGGCGCAGTTCTGCATGATGGTTTGGACGACGTGGAACGGCGCGCTCGCATCCGCGCGCAACAGGACCCGTTCATCGGGCAGCTTGATCCCGAGCGCTGCGTTCGGAGCCGTTCGCATGGGACCAGCCTTCTTTGCGAGCCAGCGCGCGAGGCGCTTCTGGTCTTCCCCGGGCCGAAGCCTCACGTCCCCGTCCGAGTGGACCCGTCCTTCAGAATCCACCTCGATCATCAGGCCGGGCTCCCGCTCGGCGTGGCTCGTGAGCGGCAACACCAAGTCCGGTGCCCACTGCACCGCAGGCAGGGATGCCGTGACCAGGAGCGTGACAGGGGCGAGCAGAGTCAGTGGGAGCTTGTTCATGGGATGGAGGGCGGTCGCGTAGGGAGCCTCGATGGGAAGAGAAGCCAGTTTGCCCCATGCAAGGAAGGGCGCGGGCGCACATTCAAAGTCGTTACGAATCTACATCGCCATTATTCAACCGGCGCTCACGCCGTGGCCTGTTACAGGTCGTGCGGCACATGACACGCGGGTCGCGCCTACCTGTGGACGCGGTCCCCATGACGCAGCGGCGCACTGTGCCCTGGTCACATCCTTCGTGGTTGCGCATCGCGAGGTCCCGGGGTGATCAGATGCGCCGCGAAGCAACAGCCGATGTGGGAAGCACCGGGTCGAGCCCTGCCGCCGGCGAGATCCGATGAGTTCACGTAGTATCGAGTCATGTTTGACTCGCAACAAATGTTCGCAGCGCTGACCGTTGGCGCCCTCGTATCGATCCTCACTCCCCAAGCGCAGGCGCAGGGTAGGCTCGAGTTCTTTGGTCCAATCAATTCCCAGGGAGAGAACCCCTCGGCGATCAGCGCTGACGGCGCCGTCGTCGCTGGGACCGCGACTGGGTGGGTGACACCGCTGCAACACGCGTTCCGTTGGACCGCTGCGTCTGGAGCGCAGCCGTTGGGCGTGCTGTTCAGCGGTCCTGGGAACTACTCCCGCGCCGTCGATATCAGCGCAAACGGTCTCGTGGTCGTCGGAGAGTCGGGCGAACATTCGGCCGTTAGCCATGCGTTCCGGTGGACCGCGGCCACGGGAATGGTGGACATCGCTTCATCGACCGCTACACCGACGATCGCTAACGGCGTGAGCGCGGATGGCTCCGTGGTGGTCGGTGGCTCGGGGTTTCGAGCGTTCCGATGGACCCAGGCCACCGGGCAGCAGAGCCTGGGGACGCTGGGTGGGAACTCGTCCGAGGCGTTCGGGGTCAGCGATGACGGTGAGATCATCGTTGGCACGGCGAAGGATGCCAATGGCGAGAAGCGACCATTCCGCTGGACGGCCTCCACTGGAATGGTCGCCATCGGAGGGACACCTAGCTCGAGCCTCACGGGCGCAGCGGCAGTGAGTGGCGACGGATCGGTCATCGTCGGGACCTTCGATGGAACGCCGTTTCGCTGGACGGCGGCGTCCGGCATGCAGTTCCTTGCGCTGCCGGGAGGGAGCATCGCCGCTGCAGCGAACGGTCTCAACGAAGATGGCTCCGTTGTCTTTGTCAACAACCTAACGCCGGCAGGGATCGGGGAGACCTATCGTTGGACCGCTGCTACCGGACTCATCCTGCTGGACACATTTCCACAGCAGGGCTGCCTTCCGTTTGCTGTCGATGCGAGCGCCGATGGATCTGTCATCGTAGGGCGCAACGGCTGTCAATCATCCAACCAGGGCTGGCTGTACCACACCAGCCAAGTGGGAGAGCGCTACTGCTCCCCAGTGGCAAACAGTACAGGCCGAGGGGCGCTCCTCAATATCCGAGGAAGCGCGCTCGTTTCGGCGAACGACATCACGCTGCAAGCGGAGTTCCTCCCCCCCAGCGCCTTTGGCTTCTACGTGGCTAGCCGCAACCAAGGGAACGTCCCTCAGCCCGGTGGAAGCCAGGGAGTGCTCTGCCTCGGCGGAGCGATCGCGCGCTTCATCGGGCCAGGTCAGGTACTCGATTCCGGGGCGACAGGCACGTTTTCGCTCGACATTGACCTCAACTCCGTCCCCGCACCGACGGGCGTCACAGCCATTCAGGTGGGCGAGACCTGGAACTTCCAGGCTTGGCATCGCGACAACAATCCGGGAGCCACGAGCAACTTCACCGACGCCGTCAGCGTGATGTTTCTCTAGGAACTCGCCTGCAAGTCGGGGGAGGGAACGTCGCATCGAGTCCAGTGACCCGCGTGACTGCAAAGAGCCAAGACAGGACTCTCAAGCGTGAAGCTTGAGCCTACCGAATGCCCCGCTTGCGGCCCTCTGCTTCGATTCTGAGCCAAAGTACGGAAGTACGGAGCCAGGATCAATTTTTCGCTTTCAGCCAGCGAGGCACGATCGAGTGGGCTGCCCATGTGATCGCGACTCGACTGCCAGGATCAAAAGCGAAAGAATGATCCTGGCTCCGTACTTTTAAGGCCTTGGCGGGACGGCCGCAGGTCGGCGGACGGATCGCGAAGGCGAGACATGGGGCGTCCTGGCGAAAAAGAGCCGGATTTCAGTGGGCCATTCGGGAACGCTCCTCAGTCGGGGTCTTAGGCGCGGAGGGCGCGGTCTCGAGACCGCGCCCCATTGGTCCGAGCGCTCGTTCCCAAGACCCTCACCTGCGATATCCGATGACTTCTCGCCTTGCGATAGCGGCTTTACTGGGCCCCTGTTTCGTGCTGTCAGCCCCCGGCCAGACCGCTCAATTTCCCGAACGCGCCGTGCTAGAGGACGACGCGCCTCCCGCGAGCCTATCGCAAGAAACACTGGACCAGATCAAGGAGCTCAGCGCCGATCGCTGGACGAGGGTCTACACCCAAGAAGCGAACGATGCCTTCTGGGCGCGGGGTAAGACCTACAAGTCGAGCTTTGCCCCCGGGGCAACCACCTTCTACCCCTTGCTCGGGTCTGACAAGCCGCGCCTTTTCGGATTCTCGATGCGGTCGCCGAGTCTCGCTATCGGCGGCGAGGAGATGGCGCTGAACGGGGATGCAGCGCCGTTCGGATCCGCTACGGAAGTGCGCTACGAGCGTGGCCCGATGACGGAGTGGTATCGACTTGGAACAGAGTCGATCGAGCAGCTCTTCACCATCGATTCTCCGCTCGGCCCCGGAGCGCTCACGGTGACAATCCCCGTGGAGACGGAGCTGAAGCCCGAGCCCCTGGACGGCGGCTTCCTCTTCCGGAACGAGGCGGGTGGCGTGCACTACGGGGCGGCGACGGTACTCGACGCGGCCGGAAAAGAAGAGCCAGCCGTCACGCGCTGGGCCGACGGGAGCCTTCAGATCGAAGTGTCCGAGGCTTTCCTCAAGGGCGCACAGTGGCCGGTCACGATCGACCCCCTCGTCACCTCGTTCATCGTCGACGACTTCACCGCCGACCTCTACCGGCCTGACATCTCCTACGACCTGACAACGGACCGCATCATCGTCGTGTACCAAGAGTCGGCGGCGAGCACAGATCGCGACATCTACTGGAGGATGCTGGATCGGAGCTCTCTGGCCACAGTCGAAGAAGACTATTGGGAGATCACGACGCAGAGCTGGTTTTCGCCGCGCGTCGCGAACAACAACTTCAGCGACTCTTTCCTGATTGTTGCGGAGCAGCTCCTCACCGGCGGCTTCTTCAACATCGGCTACCGAACCGTTGAAGCCGCGACGGGCGATCAAGGTCCGGCCCGTGGCCTCTCCAGCATCGAGTTCGTTTCCAACGAAACCCCGGACGTCGGCGGAGAGGTCGTCCTCGCGCAGTCCAGCTATTGGCTGGTGACCTGGATCGAACGCGACACCAACGGCAATCAGAGGGTCGTCTGCACGCGTGTCGATAGTTCCGGCACCTGCCTCTTCGACGATCTGCGGCTCTACCAGGGCCCGCTGAGGGCGGTCTACCCCGCGGTCGCCAGCACGGCGGGGCCCTCGGGCAGGTTCAATGTGGTCTACGCGGCTGGCGAAGGGAGCGGCCGTCATATCCGTGGGGCCACGGTGTCCTGGAGCGGCAACGTCCTTCACCCGGACCATACGATCGCAGACCTTCCCGGGGAGTTGCTTCGGCCGTCCGTCACCGCGGACCTTCAGAGTGCTGGAGACCGTTACCTGGTCGTCTTCCAACAGGCGCAGGTCGCTCCCGGTTCCGACCTCGTGGCCACCGTCTGCGAAGGCGCTACCCCCATCTTCTCCCAGAATCTGACCGACCAAGGTGGAGTGAACCTCAACGCGGTGCGAAACGTGGCGATGGTCGACCATGACGGAGAACGATTCGGCATGGTTTGGATGGACAGTGTCGGGCCAGGCGACACTGAGATCCTCGCATCGACCTTCGCCCTCGCTGGAAACAACCTGTGCGAGTCCGAATCTCGCGTACCGCTGGGATGCGGAGGTGCGATCGGCAACCATGGTTCTGCTGCCATTGCGAGTCTCTACAGCTCGGGCGGCCCGAGCGGCTCGACCTTCGCGGCTTGGGCTTGCGATCAGGCCTCTTACAACATCTACGGGGCCCACTATCGACTTGATCCAACGGATTGCATCGGCCGCGCCTATTGCAACCCAGCGGTGCCCAACTCCACGGGCCAACTGGGACGCATTCGCGTGAGGGGGAGCCACTTGGCCAGCGCGGGTGCCGTGGTCATGCAGGCCGATCAGCTGCCGCTTAACCAGTTCGGGTTCTTCATCTGCGCGACAGGGACGAGTTCTCTCATTCCGCCTGGAAGCAACGGCCGCCTCTGCCTCGGCGGAGTTCTCGGCCGATTCAGCGGGGCTGGTCAAGTCCAAAGCTCAGGGTCCACCGGCGGCTTCTCCCTGGGCATCAACACGGCGATGTTGCCGACGACTCCAACGCAGGCCGTGATGCCGGGACAGACCTGGTACTTCCAAGCCTGGCATCGGGACTCCGTCGGAGCCGGGTCCAACTTCACGCGCGCCACAGCAGTTCTGTTCGATTGAGATTGGGCGGCCCAGCGAATTGGGTTCAGCCAACGCAGGAGGCCGACCGAGAAGCGCAAGCAGCTCGGTCGGCTCCGATGGGCGTTTTATAGCTGGATCCATGACTCGGGCCCGGGAGGGCAACTGTCTCACCGGATCCATGTGGCGTCCCTTCCGACCTTCCCGCCGCAAAGCGCTCAGCCCAGGGAGATCGGGCGCCGCGGGTGACGAGATAGAGTCCGGCACCAGCGCCATGGAGCTTGCCGCAATCCGTCGGCGCGTCGAGCCGACTCGGAACGCGATCGCGCCAAGCCGTCTACCGGAAGCTCATGGCGACGGTCGACGTGAAGTTCGACACGTTCGCTGTCCCCACACGATCCCGGTGCCACGCCTGGAAGAACCAGGTCTCCCCGGGAAGCACCGCCACGGCGCCGGCTCCCTGGGGAATCCTTGAAAGGGGCACGAGAACCCGCGCGTTGCCTGATCCGTCAATCTGGATCAGCTCGCCCGGCGAGGAGTAGCGACCGATGGAACCGCCGAGGCAGAGATTCCCGACGCTACCCCCTGCACCTGGCTGGAACCCTGACGCCCGGCTCACCAAGAGCATCGCGAACTGCTGCGGAGGGACGTCCGCCAGATTCAGCCCGAAGCGGTCCGCGGTCACCGATGTGCCGCCGAAGAAGGCGAGGCCTCCTCCTGCACCGGTCGAATTGGGCACGCTCACACAAACGGGGGATCGCGCACAGTCGCTCTCCACCGCCCCCCGATCGACCCGCCCAGCAGCGCGCGTCACCCCGCGCTGGTCCGTCGGATCGAGGGGAGAGGACGGCCCGGTGTCGACCAAGATGCTGTCGCAGGCGGGCATGCGAGTGAGCGTGGGCCCCCCGTTGTCCGCGAACGGCATGAGCTGCAGCTCTGGCAGAGGCGGCTGGATCCATCCGAGGAGATCGCCAGCGGCCGGAGCGAAAACTGGGTTGTTTACCCCGCGCGTCCCCACGACGTTGTAACCGCCGGAGATGAAGGCGCCGAAGACGTCGCCCACGCCGCCTCCCACCAGGATGGAGTTCGACACCGTCACCGGAACACCGGCGGCGGAATCGAGCGCGCCGGCATAGAACGTCGCGGTTCGATCGTTGTCCGTGATAGTGCAGCTTTGCACCACCAACGAACCGGACGCGTAGCTTTGGAAGTGCACGCCCGAACCCTCGTTCCCATCGATCGTCGAGTTTGCGAGGAGCAAACCGTCTCCGGCCACAACGATGGTGCCCAAAAGACGTGCAGAGGTGTTGCCGGCTAAAGTGCACTCGGTCATCTCGAGGAACCCACCGTCGACTTTGACGGCTCCGCACTCCCAGCCACGATTGCGCTCGAACGATGTACGACGGATGGTTGCTTGCCCGGAACCGTTCTTCTGCACGGGAGCACCGGTGGGGCCAGCATCGACGATGTTGTCGACGAAACGGCAACCATCGATCGTCAAAGGATCCATCGACTCGTGCAAGAGCGCCCCGCCGGAAGAGTTGGAGGCCGGAGACGACGACTCATTCCCCCGGATCGTCGAATTGCGAAGCACGAGCCTGCCTTGACTCAGGATGCCTCCCGCGCCAACCCCCAGACCACCGGTAATCGTGAGTCCATCGATGGAGACATCTGTGCCAGGCGCAAGCGTCAGCACCGTCCCGCCCCGGTTCCCATCGATGACCGTCACCTCGGCGCCCTGCTCCCCCTTCAGCGTGACGTTGCGATCCACCGTGATTCGCTCCCCATACGCGCCCGGAGCGACCCGAATCACATCCCCGTCCGCCGCGAAGAGCAGCGCCTCGCCCACGGAGCAGAAGGGAGCCGACATGGACCCGTCGCTCACCGCGCAGTCGGCCAAAAGATCCACGAAGAGATCACCTGCTGGCACGCCCCAGGCCGACGCGCCGGAGCACAACAGAAGTGCCGCGACTTTCATATTCCCAAGGTATCACGGGCGCCAGCCGCGCGCTCAGTCACTCCAATCGCCCAGCACCTCCCGTCGACGAACAGCCCGAATCTCGAGCGGACCGCCATGGGCAACTGCGTGATCACCGGCAGCCCGCCGTATCTCCCCAGCTAGCGAAACTGGATCTCGAGGCCGTCAGTGAAATTGGAACCGGGGGCAGCGGTGTCCCGGAACCACGCTTGGAAGTTCCATGTTTGGCCGGCCGTAACCGCCACGAGCCCACTTCCCTGGGGGAAGGCATTGAGGTCGAGTGAGAGGGAGAAGGTGCCACCGACTCCGCTATCCAGAATCTGTGAAGGAGCTGCAAAGCGTCCGATTTGGCCGCCAAGGCAGAGATTAATGGAGCCGGGCGTCGCCTGCGTTTGCGAGGTCAAGATGAGACCAAACTGGAGGAGCGGCAGCAAATGGGCCGTGATCGTCAAGTTGTTGTCGATGACCCTTGGGGATCCCCGCCCCGTAAGAGTCGCCCGGAACCCAGAGCTGTTGAGTCCTGTGTCACAGTAGTTGGTTCCGAGCGGGAGTGTTGGGTAGGTGTAGTCGACCACGAGCTGGGGGGGGTGCACACTCTCGCGGGTGCTAAGGAAGCGCGCAGAGGCGGCGCCTTGCTCATCCCCCAGAAGGAGCCACCCGAATTCCGGCGTGTCCAGATTCACCCACGCTTGGACGTCGGCGACCAGTCCTGCACCAGTGAATATGGCGCTCCCCGCCGAGCCGACGTCTAAGTGGGAGCTCCATGGCCAGGCGAAGTCACCTCCGTGCACGCTCCAGCTCTGACTGGGGAAGAATCGGTGGAACCAGGTCGCGTCACCTTTGGTGGCCACTCCACCGTTGCCCGGCCCCACGATCGGAGTGGACAACCCTTCGCCCCAGCTATTCAGAAGGCGGCGTACGGAGATGAAGGAAGAGGGCGAGCTCGATGCAGCGGTTCCGTCGATGTGCAAGACCAAGGAAACGCTATTGATAGTCGCATGGGTAGGAATCGCGCCCGTGGCATCAAATCGCACGAGAGCGCGAGTGATGCCGCCATCTGCTGCAATTCCAGCCGCCATCGTAGGTCCGGCGCCATTGCTACGTGCGTTGCCCCCAATGGAGTAGATCGTGTTGTCCGCCGTGGATGTCAACGTGACGGTGTCGATCAAGGTGGGTTGGGCCGCGACAGAGCCAAGTGCCGGTGCGGCAATGACCAGAACGGACGTTAGGCCTAGTGGGGTCTTCATGGGAACGTCTCGCTAAGGGGTATGACAGTTACGCCTGGGGCCTTCGTGTCTCGGGATCGAGCGACGCTTGTGCCGGAATACGTCGGTACTGAGCTCAGGGTTCTGCAAGAGCAAGGGTCACGTCTCTCGCCGTGAACCATCCGCTTCACGGTACTGCACACTACTGCCAAGCTGGCCCCTTACTGCGGCTCCGGGCCAGCTACCCCCACCACAAGAAGGTCGGTTACGTCAGCAGCCTCACAAACGAGACTAGCTCTTCCGGCCATTCGAATGTCACCGAGTTGTGATACCAAGGTACGAGTACGCTGACGCCCCATGCCCTTGTGAGTTGGGAGGCCAGCGAGGGGGGTTACGGTCCGCGGCGACGGCATCGTGCGACTCCCTCGACGCTCGGTGTAATGATTGCGGCCTCGCTACGACGCGCGCCGATCGACCCGGCCGGAGCCGCCTGGGCAGCCGCACTCCAGGCCTCCATAGACGCGACGTCGAGGCGACCCTCGCTCTCTTGTACGTCGGCGACCTGAAGGCCGCGGCTTTCGATGTTCGCAGGGGCTTCTCCCGAACTCCCGGAGAACCCTCTGGACTGCTCCATCCAAGGTGGCGACCATTCGGTCCATGCAGAGAACCTTCCTGTCGACCCTCGGTGTTGCCCTTGTTGCCAGCCTGGCCGGCTGCGCTTCGCCCACCTTGCAGCCCCTGGGTTCGCTTTCTCGCGACCAGGACGGTGACCGCGACGCCGTCGTCGCAGTTGTACAGCGCTCCTTTGACGCGATTGCAGCCCAGGGCGAGGAGGGCGCTCGCATGTGGGGGGAATTGCTTCTTGATCGCGGGGCGATGAGCTCGGTGACCCGCCGCAGCGGCCCGATTACCACAAGCGTAAGGACCTTCGAGGAGCATCTCGGGCGGACGGCCAGCGCCGAAGGGAAGCAGAGCTACTTCGAGCGCATGTGGGAGCCAACGGTGCTCGTCGAGGGCGACATCGCCCTCGTCTGGGCGCCGTACGACTTCTGGATCGACGGCGAGTTCTCCCACGGTGGCGTCGACGTGGTGACGCTCCTGCGGACCGAACTGGGCTGGAAGATCGCAGCCTTCGCCTGGAGCGCCGTGCCGGACGCCCCGTTGCCACTGGCTCCTCCTGTAGGCGAGTGAGCAGGCGAGGGACCGCGCCAAGTACCCGCGCCCCCCAGACGGAGAGTACCCGGAGTACCGAGCCAGGATCATTCTTTCGCTTTTGACCCTGGCGGTCGAGTCGCGATCCAATAGACCGCCGACCCGATCATGTCACGCTGGCCGAAAGCGAAAAAACGATCCTGGCTCGGTACTACCGGTACTACGCAATGTTCCCTTGGCCCATCGATCTGTCCGCCATCGAATGTGCCGAAGTGGCGCTCCGTATTCGCCTCCCCGAACCCTATCGGCACGGTATGGCTCGCGCCAATGGCGGCGAGGTGATGGCTTTCGGCCTCCCCTGGGAGCTCTGCACATTCCGTGACGACACGAATCGTAGACGGCTGGCTCGGACGTGGGATGACATTGTTCGTGTCACCTTCGCCCACCTGGAAATCGGCGGCTTCCCTGAGGGGGCTGTGGTTCTCGCGGCAGTCGACGGGAACGCGCTCATTCTTCGCCGCGAACCGGGAAACCCCGAGGTGCTCAAGGACGAAGTCTGGGCCTGGTGGGGCGACGGTGCTCACTCAATCCTGGCCTTCGAATCGACCCGCGCCTTGATCGAGGCACGATCCTGACGCGCATCCGGGGCGCTCCTCATCGCAGCGGCCCCTCGCCGCTGGCTCGTCACCGTTTCATGTGAACCATGGCGACCGTCCCCTCGTCCACCCTGCGCGATCGCACATTCCTTGCCTGTCTTCCATTCGAATCCATGAGTCCTCCGCCCTTCGGTTACGGCGTCGATCAACTCGTCCGCGGGCATGCCCGTTTGCCGGCTGGTATGCGCTTTGGACTGCTTACTAATGACGCCGCCACCACGGCCTCTGCCCCGCACGGTCTCGGTCGACAGGCGCTACTGGGCGCCGGGGTGCAGCTGGTGCGCCTCTTCTCCCCCGAACACGGCATGGCGGGCACGGCGGCCGATGGAGCCTGCGTGCCGGATGGGTTCGATCCAGCCACCGGGTTGGAGGTCGTCAGTCTCTATGGCGAGCGGATGCATCCTGAGCTGGCCATGTTCGAGGATCTGGACGGGGTGCTCGTCGACCTGCCCGATATCGGCGCTCGGTTCTATACGTTCATCTGGAGCATGTCGCAGATGCTCGAGGCATGCGGTCAGGCTGGCTTGCCAGTGTGGGTGCTGGATCGCCCTAATCCCATCGGAGGCGACTTGGCAGCAGCTGAGGGGCCGATGCTGGATGTCGACCATTGCGCCAGCTTCCTGGGCCGCTGGGCGATGCCGATTCGACATTCGCTCTCCATTGGGGAACTGGCCCGATTGTGGAACCATGAGCAGCGATTGAACGTCGAGCTTCACGTTGTGGCGGCCGCAGGCTGGAACCGCACGGATCACTGGCCGGCGACCGGGGTACCGTTCGTGCCGACTTCGCCTGCCATGGCCAGCTACCAGAGTGCCCTGCTCTATCCCGGCCTGTGCTTGTTCGAGGCGACGAACCTGAGCGTCGGGCGGGGCACATCGCGCCCCTTCGAGCAAATCGGCGCACCGTGGATCGACCCATCGGCCATGCACACGGCTCTGACTGCGAGGCCACTACCGGGTGTCGAGAGCGAGCGAGTCACCTTCACCCCGTCCATCGCGCCATACGCTGGAGAGCGTTGCCACGGAGTCCGGTTGAAGCTCATCGATCCCGAGCGCTTCCGCCCCGTAGCAGCGGGACTGTGGCTGCTCGCGTGGACCATTCGGCACTCCCAAGACTGCTTCGAGTGGACCCGCTACCCCACGGCCGCCAACCCAACGGGCGATCGTCACATTGCGCTGCTGCTGGGCCGCCGCGACATCGCCGGGCTACTCGCAGATCCCGCGACACCGCTGCTGTCGACCATCCAATCGGCCACGGCCGTGCCCGAGTGGCGCGGCCGCGTCGAGCCGCATCTTGTCTACCCAAAGAGTGTTGGGTCGACGTCCATGTGAGCCAACGGCGATAGGTTCCCATTGAGGAGCTCGCCCCGTGCAGCAGCGCTTTCGGGGAGTACCGGAGTACCGAGCCAGGATCGTTCTTTCGCTTTTGAACCTGGCAGTGGAGTCGCGATCGAATCGACCGCCGACCGACCATGCCACACTGGCCGAATGCGAAAGAACGATCCTGGCGCGGTACTTCCTCCGCGGTACTTCCGGTGCTTCGACAAGAGACTTGCGATCGCAGTGGGGATGCGGGCTGGGCGACGTGGCACATCCCGTGGCAAAACGTAACCAGGGGATTCATCATGGCCATATCCCACTTACGAAGTACTGGCCGCGACGAACAATGCAGAGTGCTCGGAGGTCGCGTCCTCGGCATCGTGTCGATCTTCGGGGCCGTGAGGATGCCGTGGGGGGCAAACGGGATGCTCACGGCCCAGGGTGCGACCTAGCACGTCCCCATGATCGGCCCTGCGTTGTTGCTGTTGGGCCAGGCGAAGCCCGTACGGGCGTTCGGTGCACTCTAGAGCCGTATTCGCTCGCATCTGTGGCGGCCGTGCTACGGTGCGACGCCAACCGTCTCTGACTGCCGTCCAATGGGGGACATGGATGGCACGCGAGACGGGCCGGCTTTCCTCCAACGAGGCGGTGAGGCCCGTGCGCGACCGCCTGAAATTTCCCTTCTCAAGTATGAGGATTCGCATGTTCCGAACGACTTTCCTACTCCTCACGATTCCCTCCATTGGGCTCTCGCAGTCCGTGTACGACTTCGAGGGTTTGATCGGCTCCGACACCCACCCGTTTGCCCCGCTCGATGGTCAAGACGGATGGAGTGAAGAGACTTTCAACGCGGCGGCCTCGATGGGCGTGACGGCGACAATGTCACACGACGGCACGAAGTCGCTGCGCTTCCAGGAGTCGGGGCCCGGCTTCGGCACAGATGCGTCGCGGATTAACGACGCAGCGTGGAGTTACGCGTCGTTCTCCGGTCTCGAGGCCAACGCATACTTCCAGGCCGACATGCAAGTCGGTTGGTGGGGCGGTAGCTTCGGGGCTGCTCACGACACCAACGGGAACAACCAAATCCGAGGCTCCGAGGCGGGAGAGCGGGGCGTTCGCTTTGACCTGGGCGGCCAGTCGAATGCCCAGCTACGGCTGATAGCAGCAAATGGGACCGCGACGCAGGCGCCACTCGCTGGAAATGGGATCTCGAGTGGCAATTGGGTTCGCGTGCGCGTTGTGATGGACCTCGGCGCGAACGGCGGCACGGGGCTAGGCTCCGTCGAGGTGATGAACCTCACTACCGGACAGACGACGTTTACGCCGGTCGCAGCGTTACAGGCGGTAGCCCTAGCGCTGTCGCCTTCTGCGATGGACGCGACGAACCCGGCACTCTGGGACGCGATGTGGTTGCACTTCGAGGGTGCAGCGTACGGGCTCGACAACATCGAATTCGGCGTGCTTGAGCCCGGGGCGAATTACTGCAAGGCCGCGCCGAACTCCACGGGCTCCACCGGAGTGATGTCGGCCTCAGGGTCCCTCCAGGCCTCAGCCAACAACGTGACGCTGACCGCCTTCGGTCTCCCGTCCAATCAGTTCGGCATCTTTGTGGTGTCCATGACCCAAGCCTTTGTGCCCGGCACCAACGGCTCGAGCAACGGCAACCTCTGCTTGGGTGGTGTCATTGGCCGCTACAACGGGGCGGGCCAGATCTTGAGCACCGGCGCCTCAGGGGACTTCTCGCTAATGATCAACCTCAACACGATTCCCCAAGGCAACGGCTCCGTGGCCGCCATGGCGGGCCAGAGTTGGAACTTCCAGGCCTGGCACCGTGATTCCGTTGGACTCGGGTCGAACTTCACCGACGGCTACGAGATTCAATTCCAGTGATGTCGATGGATCTGTCAAGTCGCATTGACGGACATTCCTTCGCACGTTTCAACTGACGTTCGTAACTGATTCATTTGGCGCCCCGGCGTCGGCCCTCGCTCTTGTAGGTCGACGGCGCCGGTTAGGGCAGGAAGGAGACGTTGGTGGAGTCGGTGAAGGTCGACGCGGCGCCGTCGCGGTACCAGGCCTGGAAGTACCAGGATTCGCCGGCCATCACCGGGCGGGTGCCGAGTCCTTCCGGGAAGGCGTCCAGTGGAAGATCGAGCGCGCGAGCGCCGTTCGGACCCGCGGCGCCGACCTGGCTCGATGCGGTGAAGCGGCGGATGGGTGCGCCCAGGCAGAGGGTTCCGTAAGCGTCGCCGGGCGCGGCGATCGATCCCTCGCCGAGGCTGCACAGGAAGAGGCACGTGGCGCCCTGGGGGCGCCGCGAGGCCTGGAGCGTCAGGTTGGCATCCGTGAGGCTCGCCGAACCGTTCGCCAGGAGCGCTCCGGTCCTCCCCGAAGAGTTGACTTCGGGGTTGGCGTTCTTAATTGTGCCCGTGCCGGGTAGATGCTTGGTCGCCCCTTGCACTTAGGGCGAAATGGTGCCCTCCGTGGCCCTGCTTGTGTCAGGCGCGGGCGTAAGTGCCTGCGAGTCAAACGCCTCCTTGTACCTCGAGCACAATCTATGACGCCAGTTTCGAACGGGAGCCTTTCCTCGCGTGCGTACGTACCGCTTCCCGCGTCGAATGAGAACACGTCGACGAAGTCCCCGAACTTAGCGGCGATGTGATCTCCGTCGGCGGCCACGCGACTGCCAAAGAACTCGCCGCCGTCCCGGTCGAGCACCTGGGTTCTTGACCAGACGCCTCCGACCTTCTCGAAGATGTAGACGGCTCCCTGCCCGCTTGTCGCCCCGTCGGAGGCGTTGTCATCGGGACAGATCAGCCTTCCCTGCGCGAGGTAGACCTGCGAGGCAAACTTGAAGCTCGCCGTTCTGGGAGGCTCGCTCACGGTGCCTTCGATCTCCCAGGTGGCGCCGTTGAATCGATAGAGGAAGACCCCCGCGGGCGTCGTGCCGAAGCGGCCATGCCCTACCGCGATGAGGTCTCCTTCCACCGCACAGGACTGCCCGAACCGAGCGAAGTTCTGACTCAGCGGTGCAATCGGCCAATCCGGCGGCGCGGTCGTGACCCATCCAGGGAGAGCCTGGACAGGGACCCCGGCTGTCCGGTGGTCGAGGAGCTGCGAGGGCCGGCGCTTTCTTCCGTCGCGCCCGCTGAGACCTGGTTCCTCCAGGCCTGGCACCGCGACACTCACGCCGCTGGCACGAGTCCGACTAGCGGCGTCCAGATCATCGTTTCGCTCTTGGCACGCTTCACGGGACCTGACGAGCGCGCGCCTGGTTCCCGCAGTTCGGCGGCTACGAACGACAAGATAGAGCGGGCAAGCACTTTGCTGCTTTAGCCTGCCCCGCAATGCGTTGACTGGACTTCTCAAGAGTGAGGCAGCAATGGCGAGCTGGGAAGCACGCGAGACGTGCCAGAGATAGGGCAACACGCGGCACCGCTGTCAGAAGTCCCCATGTGCCGGCGTCTGCTTTGCGCTCTGGCAGCCCGGCCTCAGACGATCCAAAAACGAAAAAGTGATCCTGGCTCCGTACTTCGTATGGCTCCGTACTTCGCGGGCGACTGGACCACGTGATGGGGGCATCTAGGGGTCGCCCCACTGAATGGCCATCAGCTCATTCCTCGCCACGCCAGCCAAGCGCCAAGGGCCGCGAAGATCGAGAGCGCGACGACCAGCAAGACACTCCATCGGCTGATGCGTTCGCGCTCGCGATCGACTGCCAGGGTCCGATCCAACCGTTGTGCCTGAAGGTCCTCCAGTACCGCCCGCACCTCGTGCAGCTGCGGTCCGTGCGTCATGCTCAAGGCCAACACGGCGATCAAGACCATGGCGACCTGGATCAGGATGAAGACAAGCGGCTTGTTGATTGGGTAGTGACCGTCAACGTTCTCGATGAAGGAGTTCAGCGCGAAGGAGAAGGCGCACAGCGAGAGCGCCGCCAACCACATCCAGGCCTTGGCGTTCGAGCGGTAAAAGGTGAGTCGACTGCGCAGGCTCGCCTCCAGGTTTTCGTCCCTGCGATCGAGGCGACGAATCTCACCGTGGATGTGCACACCGTACGCCCCGAAGACGAGAGCGAGCACCACCAGGCCGATCTCCACGCTCAACATGACCGGATCCGCGCGATAGGTCGCGATGTTCAGGCTGGCCAGGAGCAACGTGCCCGCTTGCAGGATCAGATAGCACCAGGCCTGGGTCAGGAGGGCGCGCGAGCCGCGCTTCGCGCGTGGCTCGAGCTCCATGAGAAGTTGCTGTTCGCTCATCGGGGGCACCTCGGGTGCTCGTTGCCAAATCTCTTCAATCAGGTCTTCTTTCATCACGCTCACTCCTCAACGTAGCCACGTCTCCGCAGGCACTCGCGTAGGGTCTTTTTGCTCCGATGGAGTCGGACGTCAACGTTGCCAGTCGTGAGGCCCGTGAATTCCGCTATCTCGGAGTGGGGCCTCGCTTCGAGGTGCATGAGAACAATCGCTCGGTCGAACTCAGGCAGGGAACGGATGCACTCGTGCAAGAGCTCCGCAGCTTCCCGCGCCTCGAGCGGATCTTGAACGCTCGGCGCCGGCACCGTCCCAAGCATCTCTTGACCCAGCGGAGCCCTTCCCCGTGCAGCCCTGCGCTTCCGAAAGAGTGCGGTGTTGAGCGCCACCCGAAAGGCCCAGGTAGCGAAGCTCGCCTCACCACGAAAGGAAGGCCAGGCCCGCCAAAGCTGCATCACGATCTCTTGGAAAAGGTCGTCTCGATCCGCGATGCCGACCGCGTAGATCGAGCTGACCTTCTGGGCGATACGCTGGTGAACGCGAAGAAGCTCCACGAACTCACGCTTGTCGGGATCTGGGGAGCGGGTCGTCATGCCGAGGGGTTAGTCGCGGGAAGCCCGAGCGCCTTACAACACATTCTTCTTTTTCGGACGACGACTTGGAGGACCCACGAACAGCCCTGCGCTGACCCATTTCCGCGATCGATTCACTTGGCTCCGGTGCATGACTCGCAGGCGGTGGAGCCACAAGGATCGGCCCTCTCGGGGTCGAACGCACGGGGTCGAACGCACGGGGTCGCGAAATGCCTGGTGCAGCAGTTCCTCTCGCTGCGACCTGTGCGGGGGCGGCGTGGGATCCACTCTGGCAGCCTACCCACCGCGACACTCCCGACAGGTGCCGCGGCCAGCGGGTGGGCCGCCAGGGTGCTGAGTCGCTCTCGGAAGGGCAGCCTTTTTTGTCGTTCAAGGGGAATACGTGCACGCGGCGGTGAGTCCATGGTGATTCGTGGACCGCAGGGGCGTTGAGCTGGGCTGGGGGCGAGTCGCTGCCATGGACCCCAAGGCGATTCGGGCCCCAAGTCCCCCTTGCCATTCAGCGCGAACCCCACCGATCCGAGAAATGAGGAGCCCTCCCACCGCGCTGACACGGGCCTTCGCCTGCTTGGGACTGGGCATGGCCATCGCCTACGGTGCTCGCTCCGGCCCGTCCCTTTCCCATGCCCGTGGGGCCTCGCAGCGCAGCGAGTCCACGCGAGCGTCGCTGCGAGGCTCCCTCGATGAGTACCTACAGCGCTGTGAAGCCCACGGCTGGTCGGGTTCGGTGCTGGTGGCAAAGGAGGGGGAAATCGTCTTAGCCCAAGGGTATGGGCTGTCCGATCGAGGGGCGAAGCGCGGGAACGACGCGGACACCATGTTCGAGATCGGGGAGGCCATGATGCCCTTCACCGCGTGCGCGATCATGAAGCTGGTGGAGGAGTCGCGAATCAGCCTTGAGGACACGCTGGCGCAGCACCTCCCAGGCGTGCCGCATCACGGAACGATCCCCCTGAAGGACAGGAGCCGGATCACGATCTTGGATGTGCTCACCCACTACTCGGGCATGCCGAAAGACGCGGCAGCGGGGAGAGGAGACGACCTTGAAGCCGCTGTCTCTGCCTATCTTGGTGCGGAGCGCCACCGCATCGCTGGCCTTGGCTACGAGCCATCGAATGGTGGCTTCGCACTGCTTGCCGGCGTGGTCGAGTTGACCTCAGGCATGGGTTTCTCGGCGTTCTGCGAGGAGCACTTGTTCGGCCCCGCGGGAATGGAGGACACGGGCTTCATCGGCGACACGGACCTCGATCCCGTTAGGCTGGCCGCCGGCTACGATGGAGAACGCATGATTCGGCGCGCGACCGAACAGCCTTATGGGGGCTACGGTTATCACAACCAGGGAGTGCGCGGAATGGTGACGACGGTGAGCGATCTTTGGCGCTTCACGGAGGCGCTCCGGGCGGGCGACATTCTTGCCCCAGGGACCGTCGAGCTCATGGAGATGACTGTGAGGAAGCGCTCCCCTAGGAACCACCATGGACTCGGCTGGGCCATTGGGACCACCCAGCAGTCCGAACGTCGAGTGGGTCACAGTGGCCACGTTCGAGGCTTCCAAGGGGAGTACCAGCGTTTCCCGGACAGCCACTCGGCAGTGATCCTTCTTTCGAACGTCGAGGAGGTCCCATCCCGTCATCTGGCTCGGCACCTGGAGTCGCTGCTATGGGGGGGGAAGGCCCGGTACCCCGTGCCCCCTCCCGTCGTCACGCTTGATGACAGCGACCTGAACCGATGGCTGGGGACGTACCTCTCAGATCGCAACCCCAGGCGCCTGGTGGTGGAGCGCGCGGGCACAGCCTTGCGCATCGACAGGTTGGCTGCCGAGCCACGACCGCCGATGCGGCGCGAACCACTTTTTCGCGGCATCGCGCCCGAGGGTCGCCGGGTGCAACCCGCTCACCAAGAGCACGTCCGCATGGCCCTGGAATTCGTGACGGCCGTCGAGCGCGGCAATAGTGATTGGATTCGCTCCGAGTCGGTGCCGGCCTCTCGGTTCGGATCGCCAGACCATCTGATACGGCGCGTTTGGCCGAAGCAGATTCGGGAGCATGGCAGCCTTGAAAGCACCGTGGCGATCGCTTCCACAGCATCCAAGAAGGACTTCGTGGAGGTCATCCTCGAGCTCCAACACGAGAAGCGAGCCCGGCAGCTGAAGGTGGTGTTTCTGGGCTTGCAGCCCTACGACTTCATGCTCGAGCAAGACGGCGAGGGGGCCATCTCCCCGAAGGCGGCTGTCGAGTTAGCGACCAAGGCGCTCCATGCGATCATGGACAGAGATTACGAGTACCTCCAGTCGATGGTGTATAGCGACGCCTATGCCGAATGGTCCAAGCGGATCGCCTCGGACGATTGGCCGTCTCACCTCGAGGTTCACGGCCCCCTGGAACGCTTCGACGTTCTCAGCGTCTACCACGAGAGGTGGGACTCCTACGAGGTCGCGATTCAGCTAAGCCATAAGAAGAAGGACGCAGCTGTCCAGATCGGGATCTACGAAGGCGGCCTGTGCCGCTTCGACTGGTCCTTGGAACCGTCCAAAATGGCGAGGACGTTCCGTCCCGTTTCCAAGTCGGAGTTCGTGAACTTTGACTGGTACGGGCAGACCCCTCAGGACACGGTGTCCTTTCTGGTGGATACGGGCGAAGCCATTGGCGCCGAATGGCGCTCCCGCGCTCTGCCCGACCTCACCATTGTCTACAGCAAGCGAGATTGACCGACGCCCCGCGCCGGTCGAAACGCGCGGGGGCCAGGGGGCTTGGCAGGCTCGTGGGTCGCTGCCAGCCGACACCCCATATGGGGCGTCGGCTGGAACGTGGCGGGATCAGATGTGGGGCCCCTCCGCCTGAGCGAAATGGAGGGCTACTTGGGGACGTAGCCAGAGCTCCCTTGGTTCTTCACCAGCCTCTGGGCGAATGGCGTGGGCTCAGCGCAGCAAGATGGACCACTCTCCGCTCGAGGGCTTCGGCAACGGGATCTCCATCTCCTCGGCCCCAGCCTTTCCTCCGCGGATCATGAGACTATGGATCCGGACAGGTGCTCCGTCAGAGCCGAACTCCTCGATCGTCACGGAACCGGGACGCCAGGGTCCGCCTTCCAACTGGTAGTAGCGGGAGAACTCGCGCGTCTCGACGACCCTTCCACCGCGCCAGGCGGTCAATGAGACGACCTGCGGCACCTCACCGGAATGGTCGATGACATAGGTGAATCGCTGATCCATGAGCGCCAGGAATAGTGCGTACCCGGGCATCGACTCATCGGCAGAGTGTCGTGGTGCCAGGCTCACTTCGGTATGGTCACTGTCGATGTAGGTCGTCGTGGCTTCCATCGCTGGGCCGCGTGGCAAGGAGTACGGGTCTGTCAGCCAGGAACGGAGGTCGATCAGGTGCCTGAGAGAACTCACCGACGCATGGGCTGCTCCACCGTTTGCGCGAAGATGAACGGCGCCAGTTTGAGCTTGGAGGTCGAGGACGTATTCGTCTCCAGCGCGTGTCACGACCTGTTCCGTGAAGACGATATCTCCATCGACGCCGGCCACGACCTCGGATGCAACCACCTGACTCTCGCCGCCTCGATTCCCCTCCACGGACGCCGACCAGCTCCTCGTGGACTCCGCGGGGATTCCATCCGCGATGTTGTAGCGAATCTCCGTGAGCTGAATCGTTGCCTGCACTCCTTGAATCGACCCTACTCCGGAATCTCGGTTCGCGATCGAACGCAGGAGACTTCCCACATTCGGTCCAGCCGCACCAGAGCCATGGATTGCTTGAAGCAATGGATGGGCTCCAGTGACGGTGATGGAGCCCGCAAGGGGAGCTCCTTGGTCCTCCAGTTGGCGAAAGTCGACATCCTCTGGTGATCCCTGGATGCGGGCGAACAGGGACGGCCCATCGCCAACAAAGGACGTCGATGTTCCCCCAGTCACTTCGAAGACGCCGGCATCCTTCTTGCCCTTGCACTTCGTAAGGCGCGCGGTGTTCCTTATCTTCGCCGAGTCATCTAGTTCGTCCGTCGCGTCCTCGGGGGGGTTGCAGGGAAAGTGAAGGGGAATGCTCGCCAAGTCAGGGTTGAAGTTGGCCAAGCTGCCGAGGAAGTCCCCGATCTGCGTCACAGGGTTAGGGCAAGCGGGATCCGCCTTCCAGTACTTGACTTGCACCTGTGCGCCCCGCGGATTGCAGTCCCAGCCCTCCAGTGTTCCGCTGGCAGTGCACTCGTGGATGTCCCCAGAGTGCTCGATGTAGGACTTCACACAGGACGTCGGAAGTTGGATGGTCACGGTGAACGCGCCTTGGACGTCAGCGCCAACGAGCTCGAGTGCACCGCCGGTAGCTAGCTTGACGGTTACCGTGAAGCTTCCGCCGGGGCAAGGCTCTAGAACCTGACTGCTGGGTTGAATCCCCGGCAGCGAAACGTTGGTGTAACCTGCGTTGTTGCAGTCGGTTGCTTGCGAGGCGAATGCGAGCGCGAGAGTAGATAGCAGCATCGTTGTCAGGGCACGAAGCCCCTAGAATCAATTTGGTTTTGCCGAATGGATGTATTGAGCGTTGACGTGAACGTTGGAGTCAACCCCATGTCACGGGCCGCGAGAAGGCCGAATCCCAATCGCTCCGTCGTGAATGACGCAGCAGCCCATTCGGTTGTCAGAAAACCGGAGAGATCTTCCTCGCAAAGCGCCTGCAACCAAACGAACGCTCGCCCGAAAGCACGCTCCTCCGGTGTGGATGAGGCATGACCGAGCCGCACGTCAACGAAGCAGGATCCCGACGGTGTCCGGGATGTCGTGCACATAGCCCGCACGCTTCAAGGCGCCGCGGTGCCAGCATTGGAAGTGCCAGGTCTCGACGGCGAATGTGCGCTTGAGGAGGTCGGCCCAGGTTGCGGCCTCGACAGTCGAAAAGTCCATGGTGCGCACGCGGCGGACCGAGGCAGATCAGTCGTCGAAGACGCTCCTGCACAATCCCATGGCCGAGACGGTGGCCTGCGACTCCTTCGTCGCTCCTACGGTCGCCTTCCAGTGCCCCTTCTGCCTCTTTGTGAGGTCGCACGAGCGACTCCGCATCCTGCACGTCAACGTCACGAGGCCCCCAACCGCGGAGTGGGCCGCGCAGCACGTGGTCGAGGCGTTTCCGGGCGACGGATGGACTAGCACGGTTCCTGCAGCGCGATCGGGACGGCGCCTACGGGTGAGCGTTCCGTCAGAAGCTGAAGGCGATGGGCATCGCGAAGTTGGTGTCGGCGCCGCGGTCACCGTGGCAGAACGCCACGCTGCATCGCTTCCGAATGGCTTAAGAAGGCGCGGTCCTTCTCGATCAGGTACTCCATGGTCCGATGGCGCCCGTGGCTCATTCACGCGATGGCAGTCAATGGCACGGCGCGAAGCCGAAGATCGTCGGTCAGCCACCGGGCAGAATCTCAAACCTCAGGGTGCCTCCAGGGCGTGCGCGCACCGATGGGACAGTACGGTGGTTTTCGCCAGGGCCACTCGAACCACGCATCGATGCCGAACTAAGGCAACCCCGCTACGACGGCGGCAAGCTGGCCAAAGTTGATCTCCGTCAACTTGGTATCGACCACCTTGGCTGCGAACTTCCCCTTCCCCGTCGGCATGTACATGCCGACCTGGATGATGATGCGCTTGCCAACTCTGTGATCCAGCTGGTACTGGGCCTGATTTGGCGCCTTCATGGAATTGCCAGCCTCGGTCAGGTGTTGACTGATACCAGCGACGTTGTCGATGCGGCTCAAGGCCTCCTTCACGTCGAGGGCCTGGGCAAAGCCCCCCATGATGGCGCCTGTACCAGCGCCTCCTGCAAAACTCAATGCGGCTCCCCGAACGGTGTCGAGAATCACCTCCACCCCAGTTGACCCAACCTCGCTGCCACGGACCACGATGGTTGGGTTGATCTTGGCGAGGGTGCCGTACTCGTCGTCACCGGTGAAGCCTTTACCATCGGAGACGATCAGCTTCGAGTGGCGCCATTGGGAGCTCAAGAGGAACTGCAAGATCGATGTCTTGTACCCCTCGAAGCGGTAGTCGCGCTGACCGAGCTTGTAGTACCTGTTGGCGCCACGATTCTGGTCCAACGTGGAGATTCGGTGCAGCTTCCCAGGGTTCCCTCGCATGGAGACTCCCCCCTTAGGTGGTTCGTAGGCGCCGTGTTTCATCGGATTCTTGGGGAAGTGCGTCGAGTCGTAGTGCCGGGCAGAGTGCAGCTCGACGTTACTAGTTCCCCGATAGGACCGCCACGGCGAATCGACTCTTCGCGGCGTTGTTGCGCGAGGGTCAAGCGGGGGTGCGGGTTCCCCATCCTCACCAAGGTCGACGGCGCACGTTCACCGACGTCGGCCATCCGAACTCGCGCATGCGGTCGATCGCGTTGCAAAAGAGGGGAGGGGAGCATCGACACCGCCTGTGAAAGCGAGGGCCTCAGGTCACGGCGCGCTGCATCGCCGCGATGCGCGTGGCCACCGCTTCGGAGGGGGCGGCGGCCGCGCAGCTCGGCGGGTTCTGTTCGAGCATTGATCGTATTCGCGATTCGTCGGGAGACTGCCGCATCAGCGCTGCCGCCGATGCCGAAGGTCGTGCCGCTACTGCGAGGGTCGTTCCGACGCCGGCCCATCATCTCTTCGGCGCCCTGCGACTTGCCGGTGCTCCATCCGCGATTCCGATAGGTGTCCCGGGTCGGCGCTACTTCGCCACAGATCGAGCCTGGCCCGATCCCCGTTGGCACCTGGGCCCATCCCCGCGAGGACCGCCATCGCATTCCACTCACTCTCTCCCATGGCCCGCCCAGCTGGAGCTGGCAAGGCAACCACGGTCCCTCTCATGATCCTGATCCTGCTCATGGGAAGGTCGCTGCCCTCGGGATTCTCATCGTCGTTGTCGGTTGGGCTGCCCTAAGCCTCCGGACGGGTGGTCCTACTGGATGGCGCCCCGGGGCTGGCTGGACAGATCTTGGCGGTCCCAACTCGGTTGGGCGTGATCTCTCTTCCGATGGAAGCATAGTGCTCGCAGGGGATGCCTCGACCGGTGGCTTCGTCTGGGATCTCCAGGCAGGCTGGACTCCGATCGCAGGTCCCGGCCATCGCCGGCCGCTCTACCTCTCAGGTGACGGCAACGTGGTGCTCGGCGGGACGGATTCGCAGATCTCGTTGGGCGAGACCTACCTCTGGGATCGAACGACCGGGACGATCGATACCATCGTCGCCCCCGCTGGAACGACCTATCCGTTTCCCCAGGCCATCAACGAAGACGGCACCGTCATCGTGGGATTTGTGAACGCCAACCTGGAGATTCGCGCGGCCGTCTGGGATGAAACTGGAACTCCGACGCTGATCGATCCTGTCGCCGGGGGACTCATGAGTCAGGCATTTGGGGTCAGCCCGAACGGCGAGTGGGTCGTCGGTACGCGAAGCGGTGGGCAGCGTGCGTTCTGCTGGAGTCAGGCGACGGGGGTTCAGGCTCTTCCTACGATCGGTGCGCCAACTGCCATGGTCTATCACTCCGGGAAGTTCGCGAGTGATGACGGGAACATCGTGGTGGGGTACCGCGGCGATACGCGACCTTTCTCCATGGAGTCCACGTCCATTATCGCGATTCAGGGAGCGGCAACGGTGCGGTTCCGCGACTTCCTGCTCGCGCGTGGCGGGCCGGATCTCGGCCCCTCGATCGTCGTGCGCGGCATGTCCCGGGACGGTATGCAGTTTGTCGCCGAGGCAAATGGCACCACGTATTGGATTGACGTGGACCCGGTGGTTTCAGTTGCCTACTGCTCCCCGGCGGTGCCCAATTCGACGGGGGCCCCCGGCCAGGTCGCCGCGCTTGGATCCGCCGAGGTGGCGGAAGCGTTTTTGGCTCTTCGCGCCACGTCGCTGCCGCCGGGCGCGGTGGTACTGCCGATCATGTCCATGACCCAGGGCCATGTGCCGATGGCTGGCGGATCCGCGGGAACCCTCTGCCTGGGTGGCTCGATAGGGCGCATCACCGTGGGGGCGGCTAGCGCCAGCGGTGACTACGAGCTCGGCATCGATCTGTCCGCGATCCCAGCGGGGAGCGGCGCTACGTCCGTGTCCGCGGGGGAAACGTGGACGTTCCAGGTGTGGCACCGCGATGTCGCAGGCTCCAACTTCACGGACGCCGCCGAGGTGACGTTCCGCTGAGTCTGCCTTGGCCGTGGAGCCCGAAGGGTGGGATGTGTGGGGAACGAAGGGCAGCCGACACCCCTTGGGATGCCGACTCGAGCGGGGTGACGTCGTGATTGGACCCTTCGGTCAGGCGAAGTGGCGGGCCTGCTGCGGGCCGTGCAGGGGAGTTGCAGCACGCACCCCGGCTGGCGGACCTGGTTCACCCACAAGTAGCCATGCCAGCGCCGAGCTCGACTCGCGCCGACTCGATGTCGCCATCCGCTCGCGCCTGCTCCAGGTCGATGGAGAGCTGATGCGTGGCCTCTATCAGTGGCGCGAGTCTCCGCCGCCTTGGTCCCGTAGCCGGCATGGATACGCGGCGAGCATCCCCTGGATGGCCTTGGCCTGCGGCGTCCCGAGGCCGCCGTCGATCTTGTCCCAGGCCTGGTCGACCGCGGACAGCTGCATCCAGCCGGGGATGGTCGGGTCTGCTCCGGCTTCGAGTAACAGTGCGACGATCGGCCCATGGCCGCCACGCACGGCTTCCCGGATGGCCGTGTTGCCGATGCGCGGCTCGTCGTGCGCATTCGGATCCGCCCCCGCGGCCAGCAAGAGTGGCACGACATCGGCGTGACCGTTCTCGGCGGCCCAGATCAGCGGAGTCTTCGACAGCTCGTCGAACGTCCCCAGGCACCGTGGGCATTCGAACCTGAGCAAGAACTCGACTAGCTCCAGGTCGCCGTCCTGCGCCGCCACGTGCACGAATGAATCGCCGCAGTGAGCGATGGCGTGGTCGGGGCCACCCATGGACTCCAAGAGACGCCGTGCGACCGACAGATCACGTGCCTTGATCGCTGCGAACAGGTCTTCGAAGTCCCAGAGTTGCATGGTGGGTTTGGGGGCGCGCAAAGTGTAGATGGCATCGCTGTGCCCGTCCGGCCAGCGGACCGATCGACAAGGGCATCAACGCGTGACAACGAAGTGTACAACTCGGCAGGCATGGCCGTTGCCCCGTGAATTCTTGGTCGCGGTGATCCTGAGCTCCATTCCGTGGGCCGCACCGGCTTCCCCTGGGACCGCGTCCACGCTCCGCGAACGCATCGTCCGCCACGCGCCGTCCAGCTCCGCCTCTCCCACGGCCTGTGATCAAGCCCCCCCGCCGAAGGACCTGGGCCTAGCTAACTCAAGCACAGGGGATAAGAGATCCAAAGTGCGAGCGAGGCGGGCTTCGACCTCGACGCACTCCGGCGGTTCTTCACCCGCCTCGGCAGCGAGTCTCAGGGGAGCGAGCTGCCCCCTCCGCATGCCGTTCCTCTCAATTCACCCGGGCCACGACACGCGGGCCACGATGATCTCGGACATGGTCAAAGACCTGGACGTCCCGGATCTGCGGCCCCGGGACATCGACTGGGACGACATCCAAGCGCGCGTCGCCGCGGACGCCGGTACCGGTATCGCCGAGACGGCGAACGATGACGCCCACGGGGAGGCCGAGCCGGAGGAATGATCTCCGGCCCGGGCCTGCGGGTGAGACCTACCGGAGCGTCACGGCGACTGCGTCCGTGAAGTTGGAGGTCGGGAGCATCGTCGCGGGGTCTAGGTCACGGGTCCACGCCTGGAATCGCCAGGTCTGGCCTGCGATAGCCGAAACCGGCCCTTGGGCGGTGGGGATGTCCCCCAAGCCGACCTCAAGCTCCATGAATCCGCCCGGGCCGGTGGTGATCGTATCCCCGGGCCGCGTGAACCTTCCGATGTTGCCCCCAAGGCACAGCCGGCCAAGGGAATTGGAAAGCTGCGTCACCTGTGCCGTTTGGCTTGTGATGAAGATCCCGAGCGTGTTGCGAACTAGAGAGAAGGCCTGAACTGACAGGCGGTCGTCCGCCGCAAGGTCAGACCCAACGGCCTGAATCTGCCCTGGCTCCCCCGTGATGTTCGGCACGGCGGGCCCACACTCACTCACGCCGAGCCAGCGAGTCGCCTCGCCCGGGTAAAAGCTCTGAACCCCGTCGGACCAGCCCACCACCAAGTCCTGATCCCCGTCCCCGTCCACGTCGGCGGGGTACATGCGCCCACGGAGATTGGACTCCCGTACGGGAAGATCAGCGAAGTTGCCAAATGCCCCGCCGCCTTGGCCGGCCGCGACGCCTATGGAGACGATGAAGTTGCCGGCGGACACGATCTCAACACCGGCACGGACTAGATCTTGCTGGCCGTCTCCATTGGCATCCATCGCCACCACGAACCGCGTCTCCGATGCTCCCAGCATCGATGGGACAAGCAAGACCTCGGTGAAGGCGGAGGCACTGCCCTCGTTGCGCAGCATCCGCGCTTCGCCGTCAGAGCGCATGGCCACCAGGTCGAGATCGCCGTCCTGATCGAGGTCCACCACCTGGAGCGACCCCGGGGCCACGACGTTTCCAAACTGCACCTCCGACGCGAACCCCACGCCGGGCAGGTTCCTCAGAAAGCGCAGAGTATTGGGCCCGTTGAATGAAAACGATCGGCGATACACGAGGTCCTCGAGGCCGTCCCCATCCATGTCACCGATCGCCACCCCACCAGTGAATACTTGGTTGCCGGCCCCCAAGAGCCGCCCGGTTCCCGGCACAAAGTCACCTTGGGCATCCCGGGCGTGGATCCGAAGTTCATTGCCCACAAGCTCAATCACTTCGTGAGTCCCATCGCCGTCGTCGTCGAGCAGTCCTGTGAATGAAATGGGCTCGGAGAGCGGTGTTCCAAAAGCTGGGCCCGCCGTGAAGCCGGCGTCCCCGTCGTTGATCATCCAGCGCGCTGCGTTCTTGAAGTCAAAGAGGACTGAGCCCGTCGCCACGTTGGTGACCGTTGTCGACAAGAGATCGAGGTCGCCGTCCCCGTCAAAGTCGAGCGGTAGTAGAGGGGTGTAGCCCGCGCTTCTGATAGTGGAAGACTCGTCCAACCGGGCGAACTCTCCCCTGCCTCGTCCATCCGCGAAGAAGGCCTCGTCATCAAAGCGTCCGAGAATCAGATCCTGGAGGCCATCCCCATTCAGATCCGCAGCGGTCGCCCAGTCCATCGCGTTCACTTTGAGGGTGACCGGCTTCGTTGTCCGAAAGATGCCCAACGGGGGCAACACCTCATTGACGTGCCATTTTACCGGCACGTCTTCAGTCACGGTGCCGCTCCCCACGCCGGAGACCACGTCCAATTGCCCGTCGCCGTCCAGGTCTGCGATGGATGCCCCCAGGCGTTCTCCAAAGGCACGACGCAGGAAAACGTGATTCGCAAGGGTCGCCCCTGAACCGAGATTGCGAAACCAGCTGACGGAGAACCGGTTCGTGGAGTCCATGAACTCCTCAAGAATGTCGAGGATGCCATCCCCATCTAGGTCCGCGAGCTGGATCCGGATTCGCCTCCGCGTCGCGTTGGCGCCGGGCTGGAAGTCCGTCGATGGGGCAAACGCGCCGCCGCCGAGGCCGCGGGCAATCTGGAGCTTGGCCGCGAGCCCATTGCTTGTGGCGAGAACGTCCGGAGTTCCATCTGCATCGACGTCCCCGATCTGCGCCGAGACAAGGCCAGGGATGATATCGGTCAGGGCCGCTGTGCTTGCGAATGGCAACGTGCCGACGTTTCGGGCCCAGACCACTCGGGAAGTCTGTGGTCGAACAAGGACGAGATCTGGCGCGCCGTCACCGTCCACATCCTCCACCGAGGGCGCAAGGGCTCGTCCGGCCTCCGCCCAGTAGCGGACCCGTGGTGCGAAGGCCGTCGCTCCCTGGGTCGCGCCCGGCACCGACTCAATGAGCCAGACACCGAGTTCGGTGCTTGCTGTGTTGTCGCTCACGGCGACGAGAATATCGGTCGCGCCGTCGCCGTTAGCGTCTCCGGAGGCGAGCTCGAAGGGGCTGACGGAGGGTGCCAGCGGCGAACCAAAGTCCGCCACCAGAGTTGGCGGAGCGAGGGCGGAGCCCCCGAGGTTTACGTAGGCGTAGACTCGGCCGCTCGACTCGTCCATCGCCGCTACGTCGCCGTCGCCATCGCCGTCGAGGTCCGTGAGGATGAGCGCGGTGAAGCTGGCCAGCGAGGGGGCTACGACCCGTGACCTCCGCAGCGTGCCACTGGAATCCCCCTGCGCAAGGACAAGGCGCTCCAGGTCCTTCACAGCAAGAAGGACGTCGTCGATACCATCACCGTCGAAGTCCCCCGTGGCGAAGGCAGAGCACTCCCCAGGGAAGTCTGTGATTTCTATGGGGTCGCCGAGCTGGGCGAGCCAAGGGGCGAGAATTAGTGCTGCGAGCATGTCAATTCCTACGGGTTGAGTTCTGGGCCCACGGGGAAGTCACGCCGGCCTTGCCGTGCAGAGTAGGCCCGATTCCATGGCCTCGCCAGGGCGGCGATTCGCCCAAACGGCGACCCAAAAAGAGGCTGAACCGATTTCGATTGAAGCGACACGGAGGCAATCAGATCGTGTCCAAAGAGGGCGCCAAGCGGCGTCGACCCCGCAGCGAAACGTTCGCAAAGCCGTGCCCTAAGCCTCTTCTTTTATTCTCAATTCTCCATGGCGAGCACGCCCTCGCTCAGACCGATACGCTCCGCGAGGACTACCGCGCTGGCTCGGGCTGGATGCCCTCGCACCTGAGGATCGTGCGCTGCCGTTCGCGGCCTACCAGGCCGACTGCGGCAGGGAGTCTCGATTCCGCGGCTTCAGCCTCAGGGTACGAACGTGACTTCCACCGCGGGCGACAAGTTCGACGCACCGAGCGGAGTGGGGTCGCGGAAGATCGATTGGAATAGCCACGTCTCTCCCGTCTGCACCGCCTGAATGCCGGACCCTGCGGGAATCGATGCCAGGTCGACCCGCATGCGAAGGGAACCTGCTGCATCGATCTGGCGGATCTGACCAGGGCCTCGGAAGATCCCGAAGGGCGCGCCCAAGCAGAGCAGCCCGGCCGAGCCCGGGAGGGTGGAAATCTGCCCCACGCGCCCAACGAGGAAGGCTGCAAACTGGCCTGGGAGGGCGTCGCTGAGGTTGAGCGCTAGCTTGTTCGATCCTGCGGACCTGGAACCGGAGACCCGGAGGGAGGCCGGACGCCCGGTGGAGTTGGCGTTGGCAACGCAGGTGTTGTTACCGAGATCGCCAATGTTGGTGTAGACCGAGACTCCCCGTGGGCTGTCTGCCGCGAACAGAATGTCCAGGGCCAGATCGCCGTCGACGTCGACCAACGCCGTCACGCCCGCATACTGGTGCGGGCCGTCCACTGGGAGCAATGTCGGGAATCCTTGGTTGCCGTCGTTCGGGAACCAGGCCGTCCCGAGAGCATCTTGAACGAACACGATGTCCGTGTCTCCGTCGCCATCCATGTCTCCCGCGCGCGGCGCGGAGAGGGTGAGCGTGGGGCTGAGAAGGATGTGATCGGTCGAAAAGGAACCACCTGTGTTCTCCACCCAGCCGCCTGGATGGTTGGCGAAGTGCGCGTACAGAAGGTCGTCGTCTCCATCGAGGTCCACGTCGGCGAAAGCTGTCCAGGGCGTCCGGTTAGCGGGCAGGATGCCCACAGGCGCAGCGTAGTTGAGGCCTCCGAGGTTCTCGAAGTACTTCAGCTGCACGGGATTCCCCGTCACGAGCGTCAGGTCGACGTCGCCATCTTGATCAGCGTCGGTGAAGTCGACTTCGAAGTAGGTGCAGCATGAACCCGGGAGAGCGAACGGCGTGAGCGCACCTGCGCCATTGTTGATGAGCAGAATGAAGGGGGCCCCGCTCGTCCCGGCATTGGCAAGGCGAACGACATCCTGGTCGCCATCGCCGTCGAGGTCGATCATGTGGACGTCATTGCAAGGCGTGGGGTCGATCGTCACCGGTGCAGCGAATTGATTGCCGGGCATTCCAGTGAGTCGAACGAGACCGATAGTCGTTGCGGCGACGAGATCGACCAGTCCGTCCCCATTCAGGTCCCCGGCATCGACGAGTTGAGTTTCACCTGAGAACGGTGAGATCGCTCCAGCGAGGGTCGCGATCGGCACACTCGGCCCCAGGGGCGCTCCGGTCGTCACCTTCGACCAGCTGACCAGAAGTTGACCGGGAGCAGGTGCCGACTCGACAACGACCACGTCGAGCGTGCCATCGCCGTCGATGTCGGCCATGTCCGCGAGGGTCGTATCGGTGCCCGAGTAGATCGGGCTCAGCGAGCTGAACTGCGCCGACGCGATGGTTGCGAGCGTCGCGAGGGTAAGGGTGTGAAGGAAGAAGCGCATGGAAGCAGAATAGCCGCGATGCTCCAGGTGGGGCGTTGACTTCGAGGGAGATCGCGCCAGGTGCACCCATGCGCGGCGACGGAAGCGCTCGCTTCGAAGGAGTGACGCAGAGCGCGACACGGCGAAGTGCAAGGAACGCGCAGCCCTCATTGAGCTTGGGGAATGGACGGGAATGGGGCACTTCAGGGCAGACCCTCGAATGGCTCTAACTCTTGAGCCTCGCCGCCGGTGCCGAATGCTCGCGCCGTTCACCTGGGCGAAGGCTAGAATCCCGGGATGAAGTGGGAATTCAAGGTGTACTCCGTCCATGTCGCCAAAGTCTGGTCGGCAGGTCTTCCCGAGAACATCGGAGAAGTCCTGGACGAGAATGGTGAACAGGGTTGGGAACTTGTCAAGGTCGAGCCGATCCTTCGCAAGGGACTCCTGGGTGGGTCGTACACCGACAAGTTCGTGCTCTTCTTCAAGCGCCCAAGGGAATGAACGCGGAGCTAGCGAAGATCCGGAATCAGGATCGATGCTTCTGCCTGGCGAGGGTGGGCACGCAAAATGCTCGCAGCAGGAAGCGCCCGTTCAACGTCCCTGAATCTTGATGAGAGCCCAGGCATCCGTGAGGCTTCACACCACGTGAGCGTCCAGCGCGAACGCTTCACCTTTGGCCCATGGCTTTGGGGCCTGTCTCTTATACACATCTCCGAGCCCACGAGACTAGGCATGATCT
>CAJXRJ010000001.1 GCA_913058555.1 uncultured bacterium | reverse complement strand
CGAGATCATGCCTAGTCTCGTGGGCTCGGAGATGTGTATAAGAGACAGAACTTGATCTTCTCGTAGCTTGCGAGCCGGAGGTCCCCCCGGCTTCCGCCATCGCCGTCGAACGCCGAAAGTCCAAAGGGGTTGGCCGCCACCAAGCCGTAGGGTCGCGCATGCCAGCGCGTGGGGTAGCGCGGGTTGTCCGGGTGATCAAGGAACGCCACGGTGACCTCGGCGTCGACTCCTTTTCGATCGGGGAGCGGCGCGGCGTAGGCGACCCATCGCGCGCTCTTTCCCCAAAGGTCTCCATCGTGGCGGCCTTCGGAATCCATCGCGCGACCCGAATGGCTGAACTGGAAGGCGTCCGCCAAGCGAAGGCCAAGGAATCCGTCCTTCTCGTCACCGAAGGTCACGCCATTCCCCGTCGCCGAGAGTTCAATCTCCACGTCGAGTTCGCGGCGATCCGTAAAAGGACGCACGGACACCACGCGATTCTCTGTGCACAGGAGGTCGCCATTGGGCGCCCGCCATTCCAACATCGCGTCGACGCGCACCCCACCTTCCAGGGGAAGGTCGAAGTTGTGGGACACCACATCGATCGTGCCTTTCTCTTCCCAGAAGTGGTGTCCGTTGACATCACCATGGGCCACCCGAATGCCTCGCTGGTGGGGATGGTCTTGGGTCGTGCCTGCGGGGGCCGGCCTCGTCTCATCCTTGAGGTCGGGGCGCAGGACCTTCCGCCCACCTGGGGCCATGAACTGCTGCACCAGCAGTTGATCGCCGTTGCGCACCAGGATCCGCGCGACGGCCTCCGTGTCGCCGACGATGAGGAGCGCCGAGTCCCCGGTGCGCACCGCCACGTCTTCGGGAAGGACGACAGGGGCGGTGCTGCTGCACGCAACACACCACGGGAGTGCCGCGGCGAGTAGCGCGCCGAGTGGACGGATGAAGACGTCGTTCATGTTCGGACCTTGGGAGAGGCGGGTGGCAGGGGCGCGGCAGATAGAAGCACTTTCGCCGTGGGGCGGAGCGGCGAGTTCTGTTCGAGCATTGATCGAATTGGCGAATCGCCAGGGTACCGCCGCATCCACGCTGGCACCGAAGCCGAACTTGTTCCCGTCCGGCGAGGATCCTTCCGACGCCGGCCAATCATCCCTTGGGCGCCTCGCTTCTTGCCGGCGCCCGTCCGCGATCCCGATAAGCGTCCCGGATCGGCCCCACCCTGCCCACGCTCGAGCTTGCCTCGGGTCACTGGGAGGTACCCAGGCCGCTCTCCACCTGGACCGCCATCGTTTCCGACCACTCTCTATCCTTGGGACCTTTGTGTCCCGTCTGAATCATGAAGTCCATCCTCGCAGTCTCCAGCCTCGTCCTCGGCGCCGCCGCCTTCGCTGCTCCCTCCATCGATGACGGCCAGTGCGGTTCCACCTGCGGAACCACCACCCGCGCCGCCCTCGCCTCGAACGCCGTCGACGGCAAGGACATCGTCACGACGGCCGTGGAGGCGGGCAACTTCAACACCCTCGCCCGTCTTCTCACCGCCGCTGACCTCGTCGAAACCCTCCAGGGCAAGGGTCCCTTCACGGTGCTTGCACCCACGGACGAGGCCTTTGCCGCGCTCCTGAAGGACCAGCCCACGCTGCTCGAGACGCTCCTGAAGAAGGAGAACAAGGCCCTGCTCCAGAGCATCCTGACCCACCACGTCGTGGCCGGTAAGGTCATGTCGAAGGACGTCGTGAAGCTCACCAGCGCCGGCACCGTGAGCGGCCAGCGCGTCGCCATCGCCGTCGACAAGAAGAAGGGCACCGTCATGATTGATGGCGCGACCGTCACCGTCGTCGACATCGCCTGCTCGAACGGCGTGATCCACGTGATCGACTCCGTCCTGATGCCCGAGACCAAGAACCTGGTCGAAGTGGCCGCCGGCGCCAAGACGTTCGGGACGCTCATCGCCGCCGCCAAGGCCGCTGGCCTTGCCAAGGCGCTCACCGAGGGCGGACCGTTCACGATCTTCGCCCCGAATGACGCCGCCTTCGCAGCGCTTCCGAAGGGCACGGTTGAGGCTCTCCTCAAGCCCGAGAACAAGGACCGCCTCGCTGCGATCCTGAAGCACCACGTCGTCGAAGGCCGTGTCTACGCTGATCAGGCCGCGAAGCTTGACTCCGCGAAGACGATCGGTGGCACCACCCTGGCGATCAAGATCGGCAAGGACTCGGCTACGGTCGGCGGAGCCGGCATCCTCGCCACGGACATCGAGGCATCGAACGGGGTCATCCACGTGGTGGACTCGGTCATCCTGCCCCAGTGATGCTGGCGCATCGGGCCGCTGGTTAGCGGGCCGGTCAGGGACTGCGGGGAAGATGACCCTTCCCAGGAGTTTTTTCTGACCGGGCTGCATCCGGGGGCCCCAGCGGAGCGACCCGCTTCTTGAGAACAAGGGGTTTGAGCAGACCTCGACAGGAATGTCCCCGGGAAGGGACCTTGGGCGTCGGTGACCTTTCGGGGTCCCGACGCCTATTTTTGTGGGCTGGGGCCCGGTGGGGGCCCGGTGGGGGCCCCCGTGGAAGCGAAGGCGGGCAAGCCCTCCTGGGTCGAGCCCCGCCAGGCCGCTATCCGCAGCATCACCGCTCCGCGGTAATGCTCAGGCCGTCCGATTGGCGGAGCTCAATCCGGTAGGTCTTGCCCGCCTTCGCTTCCACGAACGGCGCCTCTCCGTGAATCGCCCGCACCCCCAATTTTGCGGCCTTCTCCGGATCGTTGGCGTACTCCCAGATCTTGTCGAAGAGCTCCCCGTACAGCGGGTCGGGCAAATTGTCGCCCTGAAAGGGGAGTGGATGACGATTCTTCGCGTCGATGACGATCCCCTCGTCGGGGGCCAGCTCCTCCGAGAACACCCGCTCGAACAGGCACACGGACGTGCCCCGCAGGTGATCGCCCTGTTCCACGTAGCTGTCCTCGAACTTCACCACGAGGCCCTCGATGTAGATTCGTTTGCCCGGGATCACGATCGACTCGCCGGTGCCGATCGGGTCACCGTTGCTGTCCAGTTCAGTGAAGAGGACCTCGGTTTCGACGCCCCCAGAGCCATCCAGTGGGGGGCCTTGGCGGATCACCTCCATGGTGGCGATCCGGTGATCCAGGCGCAGAAGCTCCTTGGCCAGGAGCAGTTGCTCGATTTCGCGGGCCTGGGTAGCGATCTCGCGGGCCTTGACCGAGACCTCGGTCTCTAGGTCCGCAATTCGGCCATCCCGCTGCTCTAGCTGGCGGCGCTGATCGGTGCTGGAGTCCCAAAAGTAGTAGGACCAGAAGGCTGCGACGGCGGCGAAGGTACCTAGGGCGAGGTTGCGGAGCATTTTAGTGTGCGGTAGGGGCGAAGATCGACCGATGGCCATGGTACGGGGGAGCGCCCAGGCAGCCTAAATGTACGTTCACAAGGCTCTGGCCTTGAGGCGGAGAGGGGCCTGTCTCAGGATCCCGGGCCCCTAAACACCTATGAATCCCGACCTACTCATCGGCCGCCTGGAAGCATTTGCGTACCAGTTGCGGAGTCTCGTCAAAGACCTCCCCATGGATCAGGCGCGGTGGCGCCCGGCCGAGGGGGGACTCTCGGTTCTCGAAATCGTGGGTCATCTCTGCGATCGGGAGCTGCTCGAATTCAAACCGCGCCTCGAATTGACCCTCCGAGACCCTGAACGCCCCTGGCCCCGCGTCGAGCCCGACGATGGCCTCGACGAGCTCAACTACAATGAGCGCGAGCTCGATCGGGAATCGGAGCGATTCCAGCGCGAGCGCCTCAAGAGCGTGCAATGGCTCCGGAGCCTGGGGGCCGCCAACTGGACCGCGACCCACGAGCACCCCAAGAAGGGCCCGATCCGCGCTGGCGATCTGCTCGTCTCCTGGGCGAGCCACGACGCGCTGATGTGGCGTTCTATCGCACACCGCAGCTGGGACCTCTCCCAGCGCGATGCGCCGGGCTTCAGCTCCGCGTACGTGGGCGAGTGGAGCCCCAAGGACGCCTGACCCCGCTCCGGGCCCCCTGGGCCCTTGCCGTTGGCTTCGCCGCGGCCCCGACGATTCCGCGAAGGCGGGCCCCAATCCGGGGCCCGCCTTTCTTTTTGCGATCCCGATCCGGTCTTTCTTGAGAATGACTCTCAATCGCGTATCTTTCTGTGGTCGACTTTCCACTGACGGGCCGAGCAGGCCCCGGGACAAGTGATGGGCAAGAAGAAGAAACGCGAGAGCAAGGGCAGCCCCAAGAAGAAGTGCTGCGAGAAGCCCCCGCACAAGATGTGCAAGCGCTGCCCGTTGCGGCGCGGTTGATCCCCGCAGGCTCGTCCTTTGTCGGGGTGAGACCAGCCCGCAGCGATTCCCGGGCTTGCGCGGGATCTCCGGGGTGCCCTGGGGCCCCGTAGGCCCTTTCCGGTACCCTCCCGGCCATGGATCAGCGACGCAGTCGGCAGCAAGACCGGGCCGCTCACGCCCGCCGGGAAAGTGGGGTGAACCGCCCATGAGCACCAATCGGGTGACCGTGGTCGAGGGCAATCTTGACGAGTATCTCGCCGGGGCCGCAGGACCGGATCGGCACTTGGGGCCCCATGAGCCGCTTCGGCCGGGTTCGGCCCTGACGGCCAGGAAAGCGGTGGAGCTCTTTGAGGATCAGGTGCTCTCGCGGACCCTCGATGTCGTGGCGCGGGAGCTGAAGCGCGAGGGCGAGGGCTTCTACACGATCAGCAGCGCCGGCCACGAGCAGAACGCGGTCCTCGGGGCGCAGCTCCGAACCACCGACCCGTGTTTCCTCCACTACCGATCCGGGGGCCTCATGGCTGCCCGCATGCGCCAACTGGAGGGCTCCACGCCCCTCTTCGACACGCTGCTTTCCTTCTGCGCCTCCGCCGATGATCCCGTCAGCCACGGCCGGCACAAAGTGTGGGGCTCCAAGGCCGCGTGGACGCCGCCCCAGACGAGCACGATCGCGAGCCACGTCCCGAAAGCCGTGGGGACGGCGTTCTCGATGTCCCGTGCCAAGAAGCTCGGCATCGACACGGGGCTCCCGGATGATTCCATCGCCGTGGCGACCTTCGGTGACGCGAGCGTCAACCACGCGACGGCCCTCGCGGGCATCAACTCCGCGCGCTACGCGTGGCGCCGCATGAACCCCACGCCGGTGCTCTTTGTTTGCGAGGACAACCAGCGTGGCATCAGCGTCGAGACCCCACGGCGCTGGATCCGTGACTTCTTCTCGCGCCTTGAGCACCTGCGCTACTTTGAGGCCAGCGGCGACGTCGACACCATCTGGGACACCGTGGCCCTCGCGATCCAAACCTGCCGCACCACGGGCCAGCCCACGTTCCTGCGCCTCAGGTGCCACCGGCTCTGGGGCCACGCGGGCAGCGACGTGGAGGCGGCCTACATGAGCCAGTCGGAGATCGAGGCCGTGGAGGCGCGCGATCCTTTGCTCGCCAACGCGAAGCGCCTGGTCGAGACCGGGGCCGCGACACCGGCGGCTCTCCGGGCCATCGTGAAGAGCACCCGCGAAAGGGCGCGCGCCGCCGCCATCGAAGCGAAGCGTCGTCCGAAGCAGGTCAACGTCCAGAAGATCATGGAGCCCCTCGCGCCCGAGGATCCTGTGGCCTGGCAGGCCGCCGCGACCGAGCCCATCGACGAAGCGAAGCGGCGCCAGATCTACGAATCCCGGTTCCCCGAAAACGCGAAGGCGCCCACCCGCCGGACCATGGGGGCGCGCATCAACGATGCTCTGCATGACGAGATGATCCGCAGGTCCAACGTGATTTGCTTCGGGGAGGACGTGGGCAGGAAGGGCGGCGTCTACGGCGTCACCCAGAACCTACAGAGTCACTTCGGCCGCAGCCGCGTCTTCGACACGCTGCTGGACGAGACCACGATCCTCGGCGTCGCCCAAGGGGCGGGCCTCGTCGGCCTTCTGCCGATCCCCGAGATCCCCTACCTCGCGTACCTGCACAACGCCATCGACCAAATCAGGGGGGAGGCGTGTTCGCTGCAGTTCTTCAGCGCGGGTCAATACCAGAACCCCATGGTCGTCCGCATCGCGGGGCTCGCGTACCAAAAGGGCTTTGGCGGTCACTTCCATAACGACAACTCGGTGGGGGCCCTGCGTGAGATCCCGGGGCTCGCGATCGCGTGCCCCTCGAACGGATTCGATGCCGTCCGGATGATGCGCGGCGCCCTGGCGATGGCCGCGGTTTCGGGCCGCGTCGTCGCCTACCTCGAGCCCATCGCGCTCTACCACGAGCGCGATCTCTACGAGCCCGGGGATGGTGGCTGGCTATGCGACTACCCCGTGCCCGACGGGAGCCCCGGGTCAGCCTTGCTCCCCGGTGAAGTGGGGATCGAGCACCCTGAACGCACGGACCTCTTGATCGTCTCCTACGCGAACGGCTATCGCCTCTCGCTGCGGGCGGCGCGCCGCCTTGCGGAAGAGGGCATTCAAGCGCGTGTCCTGGACATGCGCTGGCTCAACCCGCTCCCCATGGATGCCATCCATCAGCACGCCGAGCAGTGCGGCGCCGTGCTCGTCGCTGACGAGTGTCGTGCCAACGCCGCGGGCATCGCCGATTCCGTCATCGCGGCCCTCGTCGAGCGCGGCTTCCGCGGGCGCATCGCCTCGGTGCGCAGCGCCGACACCTACATTCCCCTCGGAGCCGCCGCGGAGGTTGTGCTCATGGACGAGGATCAAATCGTGACGGGCGCCCAGGAGGTGCTTCGATGAGCCGAGTAGTGATCATGTGCCCGGGCCGCGGCTCCTACACCGAAAAGGAGCTGGGCTCTTTGCCCCCCGACCACGACCTCGTGCGCGCGGCCGAGCGGCGGCGTGCCGACTTTGGGCTCGAGCCTCTCCTGGCCCTCGACCAAGCGACGCGCTTCGAGCCGGCCCGTCACTTGCGCCCCGCCCATGTTTCTCCGCTCATCTACGTCAAGGCGATGATCGACGCGGCCCAGGCCGCATCCGAACACGACGTGGCAGCCATCGGCGGCAACTCCATGGGCTGGTACATCGCCCTTGCCGCGTCCGGCGCCCTCTCGTTTGAGGATGGGTTCCGGTTGGTCCAGCGCATGTCGTTGCTCCAGGAAGAGCACGCGGGTGGGGGCCAGGTGCTCTACCCCGTCTGCAACGACGACTGGACGCCTTCCGAGGATCATCGCGCCGCGATCGACGGGGTCCTGGATAACTCCGAAGGGGAAGCGATGCCCTCCATCGACCTGGGGGGCTATGCGGTGCTCGCGGGGTCTTCGAAGGGCGTGAGTCATCTCCTCAAGAACCTGCCCCCTGTGCGCATCGGCAGCATCACCTATCCGATTCGCCTGGCCTTGCATGGGCCCTACCACACGCGGCTGGCCGCGCCCGTCGCTGCGGCCGCCGCCGCGGAGCTCCGGGAGCTGGAGTTCCACGCGCCCCATACCACCCTGATCGACGGCCGCGGCCGCCGCTTCAGTCCCTGGTCCACGGATCTCGATGAGCTTCGGGCGTACACCATCGGCGCCCAGGTGACGACGCCCTACGACTTCACGTCGTCCGTGCGCGTTGCCTTGCGCGAGTACGCCCCCGAGCGGATCGTGCTGCCGGGCCCCGGCAACACCCTCGGAGGCATCGTGGGCCAAGTGCTCGTCCAAGAGGGGTGGCGAGGTCTGCACAGCAAGGCGGACTTCCAAGAGGCCCAGCGCAGTGATCACCCGATCGTGGAGAGCATGGGGATGCGTTCGCCCGTGGTGTAAGCCCTGGGGGCGCCGCGTGGGGGGCCTGTGTCAGCGCCCTTCCGTGGCGTCGGTTAGCCCCCGAGGCGTCGGAAGAGAACTTCGAGGGGGCCGCGCTTTCCCCGGGACTCAGCGAAGGCTGCGGCGGCGAAGGCCAAGGTGCACCAGGCCAGCCACCACAGAGCGACCGAGGGGCTGCCCCACTTGGGGGGCGCCGCCGGGTCGAGGTGGAACGGGAGAATGCCGACGAGCACGTGTCCGACATACAGCGTGAGGGCGAATCGGCCCGCCGACGCGACGAGCCGGAACGGCGTGTGGAGGGGGCCTGGGCGAAGGAGGCGCTTCGACGTGGCGAGGCAAAGGGCGAGGGCACAAATCGCAGTGGCGCCCGCCGCCACGATGTAGGGCGGCGTGGGGGGCATCGAGGCCGTGTTGAGCAGGGCCTCTTCATCGAGGGATCCCGCGCTGGCACTGAGGCTCCGGAAGATCCACTCCGTGCCGGCGGCGATCGCCCCGGAGATGGCCGCGATACGCAGGAGCGGCGCGCGTTCCGCCAACAGCTTGGGGGCCAACGCAAAGCCCGCGCACAGGAACGCGAACCATGGCACGGTGGGGTGGAACCCGTTGAAGAGCAGATGTCGAAGGAGCCCGTCGGCGGACCATGGGCTCGCGTACTCGAGTGTGCCGAAGTTCCAGTGTCGCTCGTAGTCGATGCCCAAGGCCAATAGCGCGGGGAACGCGAAGCAGGTGACGATGCCGAGGACGGCGTAGGTCCTTGCGGTGGCCCCAGCGAGGAGGCCGGCCATGAGGAACCAAAGGCCGTAGAAGTGCAGGATGTCGGCGGGCCACACCGTGAAGAGCAGGAGGCCACCCCCCAAGAGCACCACGCCGCGGCGTAGCAGAGTGGCCCGGGCGCCGGCGGCGCGCGATTGGCTGATCAGCCAGATCCCCACGCCGGCGAGCACGACGAAGAGGGCACTTGCCCGGCCCTGCACCGGGCCCGAGAGGGAGGTGCCAGTGGCTCCAGCGCCGAGGGCTAGCTCGAAGTTCACGAGGACCATGCCAAGGACCGCGAGACCGCGGGCGAGGTCGAGACCTTCGACCCGCGGCTTGGGCGTGCGATGGATGGGAGGTGCATCCTCTCCAGGCTCGTGTGGGCTGCTGTCCATGGGACGGCAGGCTACGCCGCGGTTCCTGTGTCATTCGACCCCACACGGGGAATCCTCGACCCCGCACTCGCCTCGGCCCCGCGGCCAGGTGGGTCTCATGTTCGCCCGAAACGCGGGGAGGCACCGGCTCTCCCCCGCGAAGTTGGCAACGAGATCGGCCGGCGCGGATAGGCTGCGGGTCTCCCTCCCCAGTGTTCACTGACCAGACTATGTCCCATTCGCTCGTCCCGAAGTCCCCAAGCAACTCACCTGTGGGTTCATGCCGCAGGGCTGGTGCGTCCTTGAGGCGCCTCGTTGGCGCGGCTGCTTGTGCAATCCTCGTGGGCATTGGGACTGCGGGTCAAGCCGAGGGGATAGACGATCCCCAGAAGAAGGCGAGCGCCAAGAAGCAGGACGTGGCCTTCCAGCGCAGCGTCAACGCGGCCATTGGCCGAGGTGTCGATTACCTGCAGAGGCATCAGCACCGGGATGGTTCCATCACCGGTGGCCACTTCGCGCGGTATCGCGCGGGCCCCACGGCGTTGGCGGCCTACGCGCTGGTCGAATCGGGGGTGCCGACGAGCGACCTGGCGATCACCCAAGCGATTGGGTTTCTCACCCGGCATCCACCGCAGCGGACGTACTCGGCGGGGGCGGCACTGCTATTGCTCGCCGAGATCGGCGGCAAAGACAACATCAAGCTGGCCCAGTCGATTCTCGACAACCTGATCGAGTGGGAGAGTTCGTCCATTCCGGGCACTTGGGCCTATCCCGATGCGGGGGTCGACCTATCGAACGTGCAGTTTGCGGCACTGGGGTTCTGGGGCGCCAAGCGCCTCGGTCTGAAGGTGCCCGTGGACATCTGCAAGCGCATGTTGAAGACCACCATCAGGCGCTATCAGGAGCCGCCCCGGCCCCAGGAAGGGTCCAAGGCCAAGGAGCCTGAAGTGGGTCGGTCGCGGGCGGGGGTGAAGAAGGTCGCGGGTTTCGGATACCACCCCAACGGAGGGAAGGACGCGACGGGTTCGATGACCGTCGCGGGCCTGTGCATCCAACGGATCTTGGTGGAGGTCCACGGGCGCAAGATTGGGCGCAAGGAAACCAAAGCCATGGACGTTAGCGTTCCCCTCGCCATGGCTTGGCTCGAGGAGAACTGGTCGGTGACCGAGAACCCCAAGAAGGGCGGCCGGCACCTCTATTACCTCTGGGGCGTTGAGCGTCTCGCCGCGTTCCTCGACAAGGACACCTTCTTCGGTTGGGACTGGTACCGCGATGGCGCGGAAGTCCTTCTCAAGGGGCAGAAGGGCGATGGGGGGTGGGGTTCGACCCATGAGACGAGCTACGCGCTTCTCTTCCTCGCCCGCGCGACCCGTGCCGGGCAAGCGGCCTCGTCGGGGCCCGGCGGTGAAGCTGGTCCGTCGGAGTTTGCGTGGCATCACACCGAAGGCGTGGTGCAGATCTCCGCCACGGGGGCGATGGACCTTACGGCGTGGATTCACTTTGTCGATCAAGGCATCAAGGTCGAGCGTGTGGAATGGCTCCTCGACGGCGTGGTCGTGGCCACGGCGAAAGGAGATCCAAGGGCGCCTTGGAACGGGCAGAAGCTGCCGATGAAGTACACCTGCGACCGTGAAGCCGCCATGAAGCTTGTGGCGCGCGTCCACGGCATGGATCAGGACGGGCCCCTGGTGGTCGAGTCGCGCCCCCTTGAGATCAAGACGAAGTGGACGCCCGAAATCTGGTTCAAGCGAGCGCGCCCCACGCTCGGCCCGAACCTCCTGCGCGGCGTCTCCCACACGGTGGTGGCCACCTCGTTCGCCAAGGGACAGGATGCCGCCCGCGTGTCGGATGACTTCGAGGGCACGCCGTGGATCGCCGACCCTGCGGACGAAACGCCTGCGATCACCTTGATGATCGATCGGCCGGTGAAAGCGAAGGCCGTGACGCTGACCCACGCTGCGAGCAACGTGCTGTCGGTGAGCACCTATGCAGGTCCGACGCGCATTCGACTGAAGGTGAACGGTGTCGCATCCGAGCACGAGATCCCCGAGCAGTTCCCCGGCGTGATCGTGATCCCCTTGCCGGAGCCCCTTCGGGTCCGATCCTTGACCGTCGAGATCCTCTCGGCGGCTACGGTCGCGGGCAACCGCCGCGGGTTCGGGGAGATCGGCCTGCGCTAAGGGCCGATGACGATCAGAGCCCGCTGATGAACTCGGGCGGCACCGCATCGACGAGCCAGACGCCGTTCGCCGAGCAGTAGAACAGGTGCCCTGCGGCCGACATGCCCGCGGCATCGATCACGAGGAGCACCGCGCTGCCCCGGCGGTTGCCCACGGCGGTGGCGGTCACTCTGTCTTTGGACAAGTGCACGTGCTGTCGCCCTCGCTTCTGCAGGCCGTGGTGGCGGATGGAATCGAGGAAGCGATCGACGGTGCCGTGGAAGAGCTCCTCGGGGGGCGCCACGGGGGCGAGGGCGAGGTCCACCTTGACCGAGTGTCCCTGGTTGGCGCGGATGCGGGTGCCGTCGCCAGACAGGGCGTAGCGCTGCTTGTCGCAGGTCGCGACCACCTCCGCGAGGTCCGCTGCGTCCACGTCGAAGCCCTTTCCCTTGGCGCCCGTGAGCACGTCGCTGACGTCGGCCCACCCCTCACCGTCGAGCTTCAACTGGATGAGCTCAGGCCGGTGCCGGAGGACGAGGCTCAGGAACTTCGAGAACCGTTTGCTGTCTTTCATGGGCCCGTGCCCTGAATCGCCTTGGCGAAGCGACGGACGACCTCGCCGGCCGGCTCGACGGCGTTGATGCCCTGCACGCTCTTGCCCGCCTGCCACACGTCCTTGTAGGTCACGCCTTTCTTGATGGTGTTCTTCAGCTCGCGGAGGGACTTGAGCGCGTAGAACGTGCGCATCCAGTGCTTTGTGCGTCGGCCCTTGAGCAGACGCCGCGCGATGGGGCCGGCTTTGGTGCCGACCTTCTGCACAAGCGGCGTATTGATGACGGCGACCGGCACGCCCGAGAGCCGCTCGGTCAAGACGATGTCGTCCTCCTTGGCCTTGATGATGGCGTCCCAGTAGTCCTTGTGCACCTGGCATTCTTCCGTGGCGATGAAGCGGGTGCCCATCTGCACGGCGCCGTAGCCGAGGTTCACAAGGCGCGCGTACTCGGTCTCATCGCCCGCACCGCCCGCCGCGACGAGCGGCAGGCCGAGGGGGGAGAGGTCCTCCATGAGCTGCTCTGGAGAGAGCGTGCCGGCGTGGCCGCCGGCGCGTTTGTTGACGCAGATGAGCCCATCGACGCCCGCGTCCACGGCCTTCTTCGCCCACTTGAGCTCCGTCACGTCGTGGAACACCGTGCCACCGACTTCGTGGACCTTCTCAACGACCCACGACGGGTTGCCGAGCGCCGTCACAAAGAAGCGCACGCCCTCCTCGAGCGAGATGTCGATCCACTGGCGCATGCGGTTCTCGTAGGCCTTCGCCGACTTCTCGATGATCGCGTTGAAGCCGATGGGTTTTCCCCCGGCGAGGCTCTGGGTCTCCTTCAGCCCCTCCCGGAAATCGCGCCCGTGGACGTAGACAAGGGAAAGTGGTTGGACGATCGCCATGGCCCCTGCGGCGGCCACGGCGCCCACAAGTTCAGGGTTGCTGCACGGGTACATCGCGCCGCAGATCAAGGGCACCTCGACGTTAGCCAGGCGGCAGAACTCTTCGGTGGTCGCGCTCATTGATTGTCTCCCTTCGACGTTGCTTGGGCTTCTTTTGTCGGGCCCACGAGCCAATGCACGCGGACCGTGGCGACTTCGTCTCCCTGCGGATCCATGATGTGCGCCGTCACCGTGACTTGCTGGCTGACGGCCGTTTCCGGAATGTCCGCCGAGCAGTGGGCGACGAGGCGGCCCCGCGCCTTCTTGAGATAGTCAATCTCGAGGCCTTTCACGATCCCGCGCATGGTGCTCGGGAGCCCCGCCAGGAGCGCGAGCCCGCTGGACACCTCGCCGAGGTTCACGAGCGCGATTGCGTGGATCGAGCGCAGGTGGTTGCGAACGCGGCGGCGGTCCGCCATGGCGACGGCGGCCCGCCCCGCCTCTAGCTCGAGGACCTGGGGCCGGATGGACCCCGAGTAGGGGACAGCGAGTCCCAGGGCGCGGCTGAAGAGAAATCGCCCGAGCTTGGAGCCCTTGGCCTTGTTCCAGCGTCCGAGTAGTACGTCTCCCTGCATGCACGGAGCGTAGCAACAAGGCGGCGCAGTTCGATCATCCCGTCCACCTTCGGCGGGGCGGGCCAGGGCCTACTTCGAGGCCGCCTGTTCCGCGGCGATGAGCCGCTTTTCTATGGCGGCCGCTTCCTCGGACTTCTCGGCGAAGCCTTTGATGTCCCCTGTGCGCTGGAGGTCAGTGGCGGCTTTCATGCAGGCTTCGTACTCCTTGCGGAGCTTCGCCACGGGGTCTTTCTTGAATCCAAACATGTCCCCCGGGGTTCGCGCGGCGCTCCCCGGGGGATGAGGACTGGCCTGGATTCGGCCTGCTCAGTCTGGGTCGTAGGCGAGCCAGGGAGCCAGCCAGCGCTCGGCGTCGGCGACGCTGAGCTCCGCACGGCCGGCGTAATCCTCGATCTGGTCCTTGTCGATGCGTCCGACGCCGAAGTATTTCGACTCAGGATGGGCAAAGTAGAAGCCGCTAATGGAGGCGGCCGGGGTCATGGCCATGTGGTCGGTCAAGGCGCAGCCGATGTCCTGGGCGCCGAGCAGCTCGAAGTGCAGGGGCTTCTGGCTGTGGTCGGGGCACGCGGGGTAGCCGAAGGCCGGGCGGATGCCGCGGTACTTCTCCTTGAGCAGGTCGGCGGGCTTCAGCTCGTCCGGGGCCTCGTAGTCCCAGTCCACCCGGGCGCGCCGGTGGAGCCACTCCGCGGCCGCTTCCGCCAGGCGGTCGGCGATGGCCTTGACGATGATGGCGTCGTAGTCGTTGCCGTCGGCTTCGTACTCTTCCGCCACTTCGTCGGCCCCGTGCACGGCCACATTGAAGAGCCCCAGGTGATCCTCGAGGCCGGAGTCCTTCGGCGCGATGAGGTCCACGAGACTCTTGTTCGGGCGATCGTCGGGGTGCACCTGCTGCTGGCGCAGGGTAGAGAAGCGGGCGATCTCTTTCGAGCGGTCGCCGGGATCCGCCAGGACGATGTCCTCGCCCTCGGCCTGGGCGGGCCAGTAGCCGTAGATGGCTTCGGCCCACAGGGACTTCTTGTCCAAGATCATGTCGAGGATCGTCAGCGCGTTCTCGTAGAGCTCCGTGGCTGCTTCGCCTTGCTCGGGATCGCTCAGGATCTGGGGGAACTTGCCTTTGAGTTCCCAGGCCACGAAGAACATGGTCCAGTCGATCAGCGGCACGAGCTCACCGAGGGGAATCTCGTGCACGATGCGGCGGCCCGTGAAGTGGGGCTTGGAGACGTCCTTCTCTGCCCACTCAATCTTTTGCCGGTTCTCGAGGGCGCGCTCGTAGGAGAGCATCGGCCGCTCTTGACGCAGCTTCCACGTGGCGCGGATCTTCTCCTGCTTTGCGAGGTTGGCTTCGTTGGAGGTGACGCGGCGCTCCTCATCGAGCAGGTCCGACACGACGTTCACGCTGCGCGACGCGTCGTGAACGTGCAGCACCGGATGGTCGTAGCACTGGGCGATTTTCACCGCGGTGTGCTGGGGGCTCGTGGTGGCCCCGCCGATCAGCAGCGGGATTTCAAAACCCTCGCGCTTCATCTCCTTGGCGACGAAAACCATCTCGTCGAGGCTTGGGGTGATGAGTCCGGAGAGGCCGATCATGTCCGCGTTGACCTCGCGCGCTTTGGCGAGGATCTTGTCCGCGGGCACCATGACGCCCATGTCGATCACCTCGTAGTTGTTGCACCCAAGGACCACGCCGACGATGTTCTTGCCGATGTCGTGCACGTCGCCTTTGACGGTGGCCATGACGACGGTGCCGCCCGTGCTCTTCTGGGTCTCCGCTTGCTCCCCGTTGCCGCCTGCGGCCAGCAGGGCCGCTTTCTCCTCTTCGATGTATGGCTCGAGCACGCCCACCGCCTTCTTCATGGCGCGGGCGCTCTTGACGACCTGGGGCAGGAACATCTTGCCGGCACCGAAGAGGTCGCCGACGACGCGCATGCCGTCCATCAGCGGGCCCTCGATGACTTCCAAGGGCCGGGCATAGCCGTGGCGCGCCTCTTCCGTGTCGGCCTCGATGAAGTCGACGATGCCGTGGACGAGGGCGTGCTCGAGCCGTTTGGCCACCGGCGCCTCCCGCCAGGAAAGGTCGATCACTCGCTTCTTGCCGCCACCGGTGATGGTGGCGGCATGTTCCATGAGCCGCTCGGTCGCGTCAGCGCGCTTGTTGAAGATCAAGTCCTCGACGCGCTCGAGCAGGTCCTTGGGGATCTCCTCGTAGACCTGAATCATGCCGGCGTTCACGATGCCCATGTCCATGCCCGCGCGGATCGCGTGGTAGAGGAACGCGGAGTGAATCGCTTCGCGCACGACGTTGTTGCCGCGGAAGCTGAACGAGAGGTTGCTGACACCGCCGGAGATCTTGGCGCCGGGGCAGAGTCGCTTGATCTCCGTCGTGGCCTCGATGAAGGAGAGCCCGTAGCCCGCGTGTTCCTCGATACCCGTGCCGATGGCGAGGATGTTCGGGTCGAAGATGATGTCCTTCGGGTTGAACCCTGCTTCTTGGATCAGGAGGTCGTAGGAGCGCTTGCAGATCTCGACCTTGCGGTCGGCGTCGGCCGCCTGGCCTTCCTCGTCGAACGCCATCACGACGACACCCGCGCCGAAGCTGCGAATCTCACGGGCCTTGGCGAGGAAGTCCGCCTCACCTTCTTTGAGGGAGATCGAGTTGACGATGCCCTTGCCCTGGAGGCAGCGAAGCCCGGCCTGGATGACGCTCCACTTGGAGCTGTCGATCATGATCGGGATGCGGCTGATCTCTGGCTCGGTGGCGATCAGGTTCAGGAACGTCGTCATGGCCGCCTCGGAGTCGAGCATGCCCTCGTCCATGTTGACGTCGAGCACGTTCGCGCCGCCCCGCACCTGGTCGAGGGCCACCTCGAGGGCAGCCTCGTAGTCGTTGGTGGTGATGAGCTTGCGGAAGCGCGCCGAACCGGTGACGTTGGTGCGTTCACCGACCATCAGGAAGTTCGTGTTCTCGTCGACGCTCAGCGTCTCGAGGCCCGTGAAGTAGGCCTTGCGCTCCGCGAGCTCCCGGGCGCCGGTCGAGTCGCGCGGGCCGAACTTGGAGACCCGGGTCGCGATCTCCTGGATGTGCTCGGGCGTCGTGCCGCAGCATCCGCCCACGATGTCGACGAGGCCGCTCTCCGCGAACTCAGCGAGCAGCGATCCCGTGGTTTCGGGAGCTTCGTCGTACTCGCCGAAGGCGTTCGGGAGCCCGGCGTTGGGGTAGCTGGAGACGTAGCAAGGGGCGATGCGGCTGAGCTCCTGGACGTAGGGCCGCATGTCCTTCGCCCCGAGCGAACAGTTGACGCCCACGGAGAGGGGAGCGGCATGGGCCACGGAGTTCCAGAATGCGTCAACGGTCTGGCCGGAGAGGGTGCGCCCGGATGCGTCGGTGATCGCCACCGAGAGCATGAGCGGCAGGCGCACGCCCAGATCAAGGGACGTCTCGTCGATGGCGGAGATGGCCGCCTTGGCGTTCAGCGTGTCGAAGATCGTCTCCACGAGCAGAAGGTCCACGCCACCTTCGATGAGGGCCCGGGCCTGTTCTTTGTAGGCGTCCTTCAGCTGCTCGAACGTGATCGAACGGTAGGAGGGCTCATCGACACGCTCAGAGAGGCTCAGCGTCTTGGAGGTGGGGCCGATGGCTCCCGCCACAAAGCGCGGCTTGTCCGGCGTCTTGAGGGTCCAGGCATCGGCGGCCTCCCGGGCGACACGGGCTGCGGCCGCGTTGATCTCGAAGGCGGCGTCGCCCAGGCCGTACTCGCCTTGGGCGATGCGCGTGGCGCTGAAGGTGTTCGTTTCGATGATGTCCGAACCGGCCCCGAGGAACGAGTCGTGCACATCGCGCAGGATCTGCGGCCGCGTGATCGAGAGCAGGTCGTGGTTGCCCTTGAGCGTGGCTTCTGCGTCCGCGAACCGTGACCCTCGGTAGTCCTCTTCTACGAGGTTGCGCTTCTGCATCATCGTGCCCATGGCACCATCCAAAACGAGGATGCGCTTGGCGAGGATCTCGTCGAAGCGTGCGCGTGAGGCGGAGGATTGGTTTCCCGTCGAGGACAAGGTCTGAGAGGTCGGAGTCATCAGGAGATTAGGTCTTCGGATAGCAGGCGGGTCGATGCCGGTGGGATCGCGAATCACCTCGCTGCGCGCGGTGCGGACGGGATCGGGCCGATGGGCCTATCGAAGGGGAGAAGTGAGTAGGGGAGCCCTCGTCGCAGTGCCAGTGGCGAGAAGGGTCATGAAATGGGGCGGCTGGGGATCGCGTGCGGCGCGCTCGATGGCGACGTCGTCAAATCCGGCCTGGGAGACGAGGCGCAGGAGGTCGCCCTCGGTGAATCCAAGGTGGCGGTGCTGCAATCGGTCTCGAACCCATTCCTCGCCGTGGGCGAGTAGGTCGAGGAGCAGCAGCTTGCCCCCGGGTTTGAGCACGCGCCGCGCTTCGGCCAAGCAGAGCGCTGGGTCACTGGCGTGGTGCAGCGCTTGGCTCAGGACGGCGACGTCGAACAACCCGTCCTCCATCGGGAGGGCCTCGATGTCGGCTTCGACCGTTTCGATGTTGCTGATGCTCTTCGCGCGCGCGCGGGTGTCGAGCTGGCGGAGCATCTCAGGGGAGAGGTCAACGGCGGTGACGGACTCGGCCACCTCCGCGAGCATCAGCGTCAGCATCCCGTCGCCGATCCCAAGGTCCACGTATTTCGCCCTGGGGGCCAACCTGAGGAGACCACGGGAGAGCCCTTCCCAGGTGCGACCTGGGAGGACCTGTTCCCCGAAAGCCGCGGCCACCCGATCGAAGTAGGAGCGAGACTCCCTGCGGCGGCGCTCCATGAGCGCCTGGAAGCCCGCCAAATCAGCCCGAAACTCGGGCGCGAGGTCCGCGTCGTCCAGGACCTGCCCAACCAGCTCGAGGGGCCCGTCGGAGCAAAGGCTGTAGTAGCTGCGCCGTCCCGCCCTCCGGTCCCGGACCAGGCCGACCTCCTTCATGTGGGTCAGCTGGGTCGAGATCCGACTCTGCCCCATGTTCAGGATCTCCTGGAGCTCCCCGACCGCCAATTCACCCTTCCGCAGCAGGTTGAGGAGCCGGAGTCGGGTCTCGTCGCCGAGGGCCTTGAGGAGTCTGGAGGTGCTGGAGAGGGACATAGGCGGGTCTGGAGCCCCTAACTATCGCCTATCCTTCCATCCAGATGTATGCATATCTCGATAAGTTGATATGTCGTCCCATGTCGGCGCCACAGCGTCTCGCCGGGCCCGCGGCGGCCGCCGCGACAAAAGGAGAGGCCCCCATTCCGTCTCTCTCGGCGGAATAGGGGCCAAAGGCAGGCAGCCTAGGCTGGCCTCGGTAGGCGAACCGTCTCTCCGAATCTCCGCGCTTCAGGTTCCGCTTTGGCCCTTGGTTAGCAGTCCAAGGGCCTCACCCGGGGGACACGGGTGCGGAAAAGACCGACCCAACGCCCTGTTTCCGGCCGGCAGGACGGGAATGGGGAGGAGAGTCAGACTTCGGCGAGCCTGGCGCGCGAGAGGTTCCGGACCACCCGTGCATAGGGCTAAACGCAGGGGGCCAAAATGCCCGCCGGTGTTTCCTTGAGTTTCTTGCGACTTGGGCCCTCACGTGGGGATTTGCCGTGGTCATGTGACGCGCCCGGCGGCCCCAGGTATCGCTATCAGCAGGGTAAATGACGCCTGACGAGGGCTGTGGCGCCGTCTAGCCAGGCTTCGGTCCCGTTCAAAGAGGGAATGAGCGTCAGCACGTCCCCGCCCGCCTTCTTGAAATCTTCCTCCGCTCGCATGCCGATCTCCTCGATGGTCTCGAGGCAATCGGCCACGAAGGAGGGGCAGAAGACCGCGAGGTTACGAACGCCCTTCTCGGCGAGCTCGGGGACCACGACGTCCGTGTAGGGCTGGATCCAGGGGGTGCGGCCCAGGCGGCTTTGGAAGGCGACGGAATGCTGTTCGGGTCCGAGGTCCAGGGCCGCCGCGATGGCCCGGGTGCTGGCGTAGCAGTGGGCGCTGTAGCACTGGCGGTTGGCTGACGTGATGGTGGCGCAGCAGTCGGCCTTCACCTTGCAGTGGGCCCCGGTCGGGTCACTCTTCGTCACGTGACGCTCCGGGACACCGTGGTAGCTGAAAAGGACGTGGTCGTAGTCCCGCTCGGCCAGGATGGGGCGAGCCACTTCGGCGAAGGCGTCCACGAAGGTCGGGTCCGCATAGAAGGGGGGAACGACGCGGATGAAGGGCGTGTTCCAGAGCTTCCCGGCCTCCCGGTAAACGGCCTCCACGGCGGAGCCCGTGGAGCTTGATGCGTATTGGGGGAAGAGGGGGAAGACCACGACTTCGTCGCAGCCGCGGTCGGCCAGGGCCTGGAGCCCCGCCTGGATCGACGGGTTGCCGTACCGCATGGCCAGGACCACCTCCGCCTCCGGAAGCCTCTCGGCGACGCCCTTTGCCAGGGCCTTGCCGTACACCAGCAGCGGGGAGCCTTCGTCCGTCCAGACTTCCCTGTACGCGGCCGCGGACTTGGCCGGGCGCAGGGGGAGGATGATCAGGTTGAGGAGCGCGGCCCGGCCCACCGGGTTGATGTCGATGACCCGGGGGTCGGAGAGAAACTCCCGCAGGTACCGGCGCACTTCGGGGGTCTGGGGTGCATCGGGCGTGCCGAGGTTGATGAGCAGCACGCCCGGCTTGCCAAATCCCCCTTGTCCGGGGTGGCGCGAGGCGGCCGCAGGGGATGCAGCTGCAAGGGACGCAGCGTCCTCGGAAGGAGGAGAGGACTGCGGCGGGCCGTCGACGTTCATGGGGGTCATGGGAGGAGAGTGCGGTCCGGGCCGCGGGGCTTCAACGGGGATTCGTCCAGCGATCTTCGCCTTGCGGTCGTTCGGGGACGCCAGGTTCGCGCGGCTCGGTGGATGTGAATGGCGCTGCCGCCGCGAATTTTCCCCCGGTTCCCCCTGCGACGCACCTTCTGCGGCGCACGATAAGGGCCCAGCCCGGATCGATTCCCGGGCCGTTCGCCCCCCTGTGGCCTCGCTTCCTATGGATTCTCCTCCCGACCCCACCCTCGTCTCCATGGAGCCCCAGGGCGCCGCTCCCCAGAAGAAGAAGTCCCGCTTCTTGCGGCGGGCCCTCGTGGCACTGCTCCTCCTGATGGTGGCGCTCCTTGCCCTCGGCCCTCCCCTCGCCTCCAAATGGCTGCGCGGCGAAGTCGAGCGACGGGCAACGGAGCGGATCCACGGCCGGGTCACCCTCGCGGGCCTATCGCTCTCGCTCAATGGAAAGCTCCACCTCGAGGACCTCGTGATCGAGGACGAGGCCGGTCAGATGGTCGCGCGGGTGCCGAGCGCCCGGGCGGACATCGGGCTGCGCTCGCTCATGACCGGGAAGAAGGACCTGGCCTTCCTGATGGAGGACGCCGAGCTGGAGCTGGTGCGTTCCGATGACGGCGAGTGGAACCTGGCGGAGCTTCTGAAGGAGATGCCCGACGACGCCGGGGACGACACGGCGGAGGACGACGGCTCCGACGCGAAGTCGCCGCCGGACCTCCACGGCCGGTTGGAGTTTCTGCGCTCGACGCTCACCGTGCGCGACAGCACCCGGGCGCTGCAGATTCGCGACGCGAACTTCCGCATCGGTCTCGACGGCGGCGAGCGTGAAATCACCCTGGATGGGGACGCGGTCCTGGCGGGCGGCGATGGCAGCGCGGGGGACTTCACCTTCCGTGCGGCGCTCTGGGCCGATGCTGGGCCCGGCGCTCGTCTCGACGAGGCGTCCGTCAAGGGGCTTGAGCTCGGCGTGCTGAAAGAGCTCATGGCGATTGCCGGCAGTCCTTTGGAAGAGGGGAGCGAGATCGAGGGGGAGATGGACCTGACCATCCGGGGCAGCGCCGATGAAATGCGACCTGAGTCCCGCGTCCTTCTGGATGTCGCGGGCACCCTGAGGGACCTCAAGCTCGACATGCCCCAAGAGGGCGGCGAGGCCTTCAAGTTTGAGGATCCGTTGATCACCCTCAGCGCGGACGTTCAGAAACCCCCAGGCGACGCGGAGCCGACCCTCATCGCGTCCCTGCGGGCCCGCGACGGCAAGGTCGTGACCGATGTGACTTGGGAAGGTGGCGGCGAAACGGGGCTCGCGGCCCTCGTCAGCGTGGATGGGCTTGCGGCGTCCGCCGGGCTCGAGCCGCTGCTCGCGCGGGTGCATCCCGTCTTCGCGGGGGCCAACGCCTTCGACGGGGCGAACCTGGACGCCCACGTCTCGACCAGCGTTCAAGTCTATTACGACGCACCGCTGCCCCTCGAGACCCTGAAGGGCGGCTGGGCGAGCCTCGACAAGGCGCCGTTCCGTGGAACGGGGGATCTCTCCGTGAGTGAGGGCCTGGTGAAGACGTCGCCGTTCTTCGCCAAGCTCATGACCGCCTTCGACCAGCCGGTCAACCCGAGCTTCAGCCTGAAGCCGCTCGGCTTCAACGTGCAAGGGGGCCGCGTCGCGTACACAAACCCATGGTCATGGACCATCCAGGGCACTCAAACGAACTTCGTGGGGTCCGTGGGGCTCGACCAGTCCATCGACTTGAAGTGGGTCGTTCCGATCGAGGGCGGTCTGGCGCAGCAGAACAGCGTCTTCCGGAGTCTCGCGGGGGAGTCGTTTGAGGTGGCCCTCGGCGGAACGCTCACAAGCCCCACCTTCAACTTGGCGGGTGCCCTGACGGGGCTCGCCCAGCGGGCGGCCCAAAAGAAGCTTCAGAGTGAACTCGAGAAGCAAAAGAGCAAGCTGAAGGAGTCCCTCGAAGGGAAGATCGGCGGCAAGATCGGCGGCAACCTCGAAGACGAAGCGGCCAAGGCGATTGGCGGCATCATCGGTGGCAACGTATCGGACACGGGCGACGCCGTGAAGAAGGCCGCCGAGGGCATCCTCGGCAGTTCTAACGACGCCGCGCAGCTCCTGAAGGATGCGGACAAGCTCTGGAACGACGGCAAGAAGAAGGAGGCGGCGGTGATCTACAGCCGCATCCGCAAGGAGTTTCCCCTGTCGCCTGTGTACCTGCTGAACAAGAAGCGCATCAAGGGGCGGCGCAACGGGTGAGCGGCGGGGCCCGGTTTCACGTCCGGCGTTTCAGTCCGCTGGACCTCGACGATGTTTGGCTTCGGCGCGAGTGCCGGGCCGCTTGGGACCACTGGAGCGGCAGGGCCCATGGCGTCACCATCGTGGACGCGCCCGATGGGGGATCGCTCGTGGTCAAGGTGGGCGGGGCGCGGCTGTTTCGGGGGAGCCGATCCCTTGGGGCAGCGCGCATCGCACGGTGCCTTCGGGCGGCGGGTGTCCCTACGCCAGAGGTTCACGCCGTTTGTACCCAGGGGCGCGGCCGCCTCTGCGCCCTGGTCATGGGGCACGTGCCGGCGGTGGACCAAGGGGAAGCGCTCCGCTCGGACGCCGCGGATGACTGGGTTGCTTCCATGGCTCGTTCCATCGCGAAAATGCACGGGGCAGGGATCCGGCACCGTGACCTCAAGGGATCGAACGTCCTCCTGGTGCGTGGGAACGAAGGGCCCGAGGCTTGGATCATCGACCTCGATGGCGCGAGCGTCGTTCGTTTCGGAGTGAGCGCGGCAAAACGCGCGCGGGACCTTGCGCGGCTCGAGCTGAGCCTCGACCAATTGGGCGCGGTGGGTTCCTGCTTGCTGGAACGCTATGCCGCGTTCGCCGGGTGGGGGCCCGACGAAGCACGTGGGGCGCGCGGGCCCATGGACGCTTACAAGGTTCGAAAGCGCACCCGGAACGAACGCAGCGCCAGGGAGCTCACGTAGCCGAGCTCACGTAGCCGAGCGCTGGGCGAGGAAGAGAACCTTGTCCGAGAACACGCGGCTGACCGGCGTGGACTCCACAAGCCTCCAACCACACGACGCGAGTTCCGACGCCAGCTCGCGGCGCCCTTGGGCCGGGCGGTAGCGGCGGCTGAGTCCCGCATGGCTGCGGAGCCAGCGGCCGGCGTGTTTGAGATTCTCCCGGGATCGGACGTGGCCGATCATCCAAGGGGAGACCCGGTGGAACTCGGCGAGCAGGCGCGCGCGCACCTCCGGATCCTTCGCGTGGAACAGGAAGCGCAGACTGATGACGGCGTCAAAGGCGTCATCCCGAAACGGGAGGCGCTCGATCTCGCCGGAGAGAAAGCCCCGGAATCCCCCGGCGTTCGGACCCGCGCCCGGGCTTTGAAGCGCCTGGTGAAGCATCGGCTCGGAGAGATCGATCCCGGTGACCCGGTGCCCGGCAGCGAGGAGATCCTGGACCATCCGGCCCGTCCCCGTGGGGGCGTCGAGGACGTGCAGGCCGGCGCCCACCCGTGCGAGCAGGCCCCTCACCAGCCGCGCGTCGTTGGCGTGCTTGCGCCGCTGCATCGGGCCGGCGAAGCGCCGGGCGTCGTAGTCCGATGCCACGTCCTCGTCGGTCCAGCCCTCCCGTCGTTCGGTCCATGCCATGACCCTATGGTGACAGATCCGGCGCCCGCCCTCTCGGTCTGATTCGTGCGAGGGTTCCCATGGGGTCCGCGGCGGGCTTTCTGGGCGCACACACAGGCTTTTCGGAACGGAGCGCGTTCTTCCGGATCCGTGTAGCGTCCAAGGGGCGAATGCATGCTCGTCCCCGGGATCGAAGGTTACCTGCATGACCCGTTTGAGCCCAGGGGCCGCCCCCCCCCCAGATACATCCCTCGAACTACGGCCCTACTCCAAGATGAAACTCCTCACCTCGCTCTCCCTCGCCGCCCTGGCCCTGACCCTGCCCGTCGGCGCCTCCGCGACGACGGCTGACCACACCCCGTCCCAGGCCGAGAACATCGTCGAGACGGCTAAGTCCGCCGGCAACTTCAAGACGCTCCTCGCCGCCGCCAAGGCAGCAGGCCTCGTGGAGCCCCTCGTCGGCAAGGGCCCCCTGACGGTCCTGGCCCCCACGGACGAGGCCTTCGCCAAGCTCGGCGACGCGATCCCCGAGCTCCTGCGCCCCGAGAACAAGGAGTCCCTGGCCCGCATCCTGAAGTACCACGTGATCGCCGGCTCCGTGATGGCCTCCGATGCCCTCAAGGCGGGTAGCGCCCCGACCCTCATGGGCCAAGAAGTGTCTTTCGCCCTCGTCGGCGGCCGCCTGCGCATCAACGGCGAAGTCAACGTGATCGCCAACGACGTCCTCGCGTCGAACGGCGTGATCCACGTCATCGACCAGGTCCTGATTCCCGAGGCTCCGAAGCCCGCAGGCCGCCTCGTCATCGGATTCTTCTCGGACAAGCCTGGCGAGCAGCTCGCGAATTACCTCGGCGTCGACCGCAACCAGTGCCTGCTCGTGACGGAGGTCACCAAGGGCAGCGAAGCTGAGAAGGCTGGGCTCTTGAGCTATGACCTGATCGTGTCCATCAACGACAAAAAGGCCACCCAGGACGCGATCCGTCAGATCAAGGAAGACGTCGGCTTCGGCGGCGAAGTCCGCCTGGACATCCTCCGCCGGGGCAAGAAGGTCCGCATTTCGAGCAAGGTCGGGGCCGAGGACCACTAGTCGGCCTATCGCAGGCCCCTGACGCAACAGGGGCGGCGTCATTCAGCGAACCCGTCTGAGGGAGGAAGGCCGCAGCCATCGCTGCGGCCTTCCTTCTATTGGCCCTCTCTTCGGGAGCTTTCGTACCCTGGCGGAGCTTTGAGCAAGACCTTCCAGCGCGCTGCCATGGCGCTCGCCCTCTTGGCCACCATCGCCGTCATCTGGTTCGCCACGTCGAAACCAAAGGTGAGGATGGATGACTTCGTTGGGCGGTTCGACGAGCGGCGAGCCGAGCTCAACCGCATGCTCTCCCACCCCTCGGATACTGATCTCAACCGCGAAGATCGCATCGCCCTTTCGATCGCAGTCGGTGCCAGGCTCCGCACCTTCGAGAACACCGAGTCCCAAGCGAGCCATCGGCTCGCAGTGGCCCTGGGCCGTAAGTTCGGTATCAGGCACGAGGCCTTTGGGGAGGCGGACCGAGAGCTGATCCTGGTTCACCCGGAAGTCTTGGGTGCCATCGAGCAGCTCTCCCGAGGGGGCGAGCCCGTCTTCCATGGCAAGAGGATCGACACCGTGGTGGAGTTCGACCTTCGGGCACTGGCCGAGTACTTGGCCCTCATGATCTCTTTCGCCGTTGACCGAGGAGACGAGCCCGCCATCGTGGGCGGGTTCGAGCGCCTGATGTTGCTGGCCGAGGATTGCTTCGAGCGCCGAACCCCCGAGCTCGCCTACGCGGGCACCTACGCTTTCCGAACGGCTATTCGCTCCGCCGGCGAGGTGGAGCGGGTGGACAAAGGCTTCAATGGCCCCGATGAAGAGGCTGCTTTCATGGCGCCGTCGATGGAGCGGATGCTCGGCGCGGTTCCATCGGAGGAAGGCCGAGCCCGATTGGCCGCAGCGATCGAGCGGACGCAAGCCTGGATCCCGACGGCGAGGGACGGCGCCATCTTCGGCTTCCTCATGTCCGCCTATTACCACCAGCGCGACGTCGACGCGAAGTGCCATGGGGCCGAGCTCATCCCCGGTCGCTGGTTGGAGGGTTTGGAGGAGCTCATCCTGTGGCAGGGCGAGGAGCTCAAGAGGACCGAGGAGCCCGGATTCCAGCTTTCAAAAGAGCTCTCCGAGGCCTCCGATCGCGCGCACCGTCGCCTGTCCCGGAGCGCGCGAATCGGAGATGGCCTCCCCTGGGTGGCAGCGCGGGAATTCGAGGAAACGAACGAGCTCGGCGAACGTGCGAAACGCTGGATCGCCGCCGGCATGGTGGACTGACTGCAGGTCTCCACTAGGATGCATTCGATGATGCAACGCGTAGCGACCGGCCTCGGAATCCTTGCCGCTGGCATTCTGGTCTGGTTCGCGATGGCCAGCCGAACCGTGAGCTCAGAAGAATTCACGGGGCGGCTCCACGGACGGATCGCAGAGTTGCACCTCCAGCGAACGAGGGGCGTCGCCGCCGATCCCGAGATGGCGAAACGACTCGCGATGGTGGTCGTGATCGGGGCTCGGATTCGCGACTTTGAATATGGCGAGGAAGGAACGGGTTCCGCCCTCGCCATAGCGCTCAACAGGCGGCATCTGGGCGAGGACGCTGGCGCAAAATTCTCGGCGGCGGATCGGGACATGATCTTGCCCCATGTGGACCTTCGCCTCAGCGTGGCCGGGTTCGATCTGCTGGAGCCCTCCGAGCGAGACGCCGCGTTGGCCGACAAACTGCCGGTCAACGAGATCTCCTTTGTCCGAGACTATCTCTCCTTGGTCGTGAGCCAGGCCGCGGACCGGGGCGACGAACAGGGTACGGTCATGGCATTTGAAGCCCTGACCAACCTGAGTTACGACGCGCTCGGAAGCAGCGACCTCATCCTCAAACTCTGCGGCAGCATGACGCTCTCAGCAGCGCTGACTTCCGCCAAGGCGACCGAGCGGGTCGCAGCCGAGCACGTCAACCCTTTCCCCATCGAGTGGTTTGAAAAGACGTCGGTGGAGAAACTCCTCGAGGTGGTGAGCTCCCCCGAGGGTCGCAAGCGGCTCGTCGCCGCCATTGAGCGTGCAGAAGGTCAGCTGCCTACGGCTCGACAGGTCGTTCTCTCGGGATTCCTCGGGAGCGTGGACGCGATGGGGCAGCTGGTCGACTTGGAGCACGGGCCCGGAAACCCCGTTCCGCGGGCGCGGCTGGAAGATCTCGAAGCCCTGATCGAGTGGCAGGACAAGGTTCTGGCGATGATCGATGAACCCGGATTCGTCGCCAAACGGTCCGCCTTCGCCGAGGCCAAGAGCCAAGCCACCAAACTGCCTTCGATGGCTCGGTCAGCGGCGACCACCCTTTGGGGCTCCATCGCCGCATTCAAAGGGACCCAGGTCGAATCCTCCCGCGTCAAACGCTGGATCCTCTCCGGTAAGGTGGACTGAGGCTCGGCCTCTATTGCTATGGGAAAGACACTCATCCGAATCGCCACGTGGGCCGGGATTCTCGGCGCGTGCGCCATCATGTGGCTCGCCTACTCGAAGAGGCTTGTCCCGCCCGAAGAGTTCCGGGAGCGGCTGGAGAAGCGCATCGTCGAGCTTGACGCGATGCGCGGGGCCCGGCCGGCCGTGGAGCCTGAGCGGGCGGCCCGCCTCGCCGCCGCGGCGCGGCTTGGTGCGCACCTGGCATTTGGAGACGATGGGTCGGAGCTCCGTGTGGCGCTCGATCGCTTGGCGGCGGAGCGATTCGCTTCCGCAGGCGATCCGCTCACGCCAGCGGACCGTGCCATCATCCTTGGCGACCCACGGGTGGCCGTCCATGTTCAGAGCTATCTCGAACGTCGCGAAGTGGCGCCGCTGACGGAGGCTGCGACCGCCGGGCCGAATGATCAAATCCTCGCGGCCATCGACGTCCTTTGCCTCGATCTGTCGCTCGCGATCGAGGACGGAGCGGAACAACGTGTCCTCCTGGACTTGCAAGCTCTCATGCAGCTGGCCACGGACCTCATGGGGGAGCAGGATCCAAACATGTGGGTGCTGGGGGAGGCGGCCTTCCACGGTGCGTTCCGTGCCGCGGACCGATCCATGGTCTTGGGCTCGGTGGGGCCAATGCGTCAGGCCACGCTCGTTCAGGACCAACTCGAGGAAGGAAGGGTTATGGCGGCGCTCACCAAACCCGAATCCAGGGACCGGCTCCGATTCGCCCTCGACCTGCTGGTCGCAGCCACGCCAGAGCGAAGAGAGATATGGCGACTGAAGTCTCGCCGAACGCTCGCCGGCCTGCTGATTGCTGCGGAAAGGGATCATTCCGATGGCGTGCCCATTCAATGGGTGGACGCGGTAGAAGCCTCGATCGAGCTGCACGAACGTTTCCGAGAGGCCATGGACGAAGGATCGCAACAGACCCTTCAGCTGTTCAGCAACGGGCTCATTGGAGAAGTGAATGCCGCCAAAGGCGAGGAGAAAGAGATCGTCGTCGGTCCGTTCTTCGTGGAACGCGCCTTCGGTCTGATTCAGATGCGAGTCAGCAGCGTCAAGGCCCTCATGGATGGGGCTCGCTAGAAAGTGCTGCGGCCAGCCAATCCCCATTGTTCCTAAGACCTGTCACCGTGGGAAAGACGATCCCCAAGGCGGTCACGGCCATCGGTTTCCTGGCGGCCGGCGCCTTGCTCGTGGCTGCGATCGCGAATCGGCATGTGACCCGGGAGCACTTCATGGCGCGACTCGACGAGCGCCGCGTGGAGCTCGGGGCTCTGCTGGCGCGGGATCCTGCGGAGGATCCGGGACGGGCGAGTCGATTGGCGGCTGCCTTCTCGGTGGGGCAGCGAGTGCTTGCGCTATCGAAGGGAAGTGACGGGGACGTGGACTCCCAGGGCGTGCCCGCTTTCATGGTGGGCGTCAAGTCGCGCCCAATGCACCGCTACAGGCTCCACGTGCTGCTCCAGAACCTGGAGATCCAGCGGGCCGTGGACGAGTTGAGCGGGGAGCCGACGGCGGATCATGCTGCCATTGCCAAGGGCAGGACTGCCCAAGAGGGCCTCGCTCTTCTTTGCACTGGGCTTGGTTTCTACATCTTCCAGGGCGCGGAGCGCGGGGATGCGATTCAGGTGATGGACGGCATGGAGACGATGCTGCGTCTGGCGGAGGATCTTTTGGCGACGCGGGAGCCGGAGCTGGTGCGCCTGGGAACAGACGCGATGATCCTGGCGTTGACTTCGCCGAGCGAAAACAAGTTCAGGCAGATGGGCCTTCCTGCCCCTGGTAGGCGCTTGCCGTACATGAAGTTGGCGATCGCGAACCTGCTTCGGGTGGTTCGTTCTGAGGGGGATCGAGCCAGGTTGATGGCCGCCATGGAGAACGCGGAGGCGTGGCTGCCAACCTCCCGGGGGAGGATGATTCTCGACTTCCAATGGTCGATGGAGCGCATGCTTCGGGACGCCGGTGAAGAGCATCCAGGCGCGACAGAGTTTCCCTACGCCTGCCTACAGGATCTCGAGGCTCTCATCGAATGGCAGAACGCCGCCCTCGAGCGCATGCCAGCCCCCCCCAACGGGGGCGCCGTGGGGAACCACACGCCCATGGAGGTATGGCGCCGAGCTCTTCCGAAACGAGCTCGGGCCGCTGCCGGATCGAGCTGGCCCTCCGTGGTCGCCCATTCAGACACGAAGTGGGCCGTGACGCGGGCGATGCGCTGGATCGCTGCGGGCAAAGTGCCTTAGGGGAGCGGGCATGCCCAATTGCATGCCCAATTGCATGCCCAATTGCCGGCCCAATTGGCGGCACGGCTGCCGGCACGGCCGGCGGCAGCGTTCTGGCTCTCGTGTACGATCTCTCCTCGATGGGTGCGATACTGCAACGGGTGGCGATGGGGACGGGGATCCTTGCGGCTGGGCTGATCTTCTGGCTATCCCTCGGGTACCGCAGCGTGAGCAAGGAGGCTTTCGCCGCGATGCTCGACGAGCGGACAGCGGACCTTGAGGCGCGCTTCCTCCCTGCGTCCGATCACGACCCTGAGCTGGCAAAGCGGCTCGGGACGTGGGTTCGCGCCGCCATGGACTTGAAGCCACACCTCGGGAGCATGAGAGGGAGCGGCGGCGCGTCAGGGGTCACCTTCCTCGAGAAGACTTCGGTGACTTTCACGTGGGCAGATCGGGACCAGATTCTGGCAGATCCGGAGGTACGCCCCATCCTTGCGGAGCTAGAGCGGGGGGGCGGTCTGGATGGGGAGATCTCGTTCGTGAGGCACCGCCTTGATCGCCACCTCACGCACCTCAGCATGCTGCTGGCCCTAAAGGTGTCCCAGGCCACCGCGACGGGGAAGGAGGAGCTCGTGGTGACGCGCTTTGAGCGTTTGGTTCAGTTTGCAGAGGATCTCCTCACAAGCCGAGATCCAGAGTTCGGACGCCTTGGCATGAACGTGCTCTGGCTAGCCATGACTTCGGCCCATCAGAGCTCCTACGTCAGCAACAAGTTCTACACGTCCCTGAATCCGGCCACCCATGTGGAAGAGTCCGTGAAGGCGATGCTCCGCGTGGTGACGTCCAAGGCCGGTCGGGACAGGCTGATCGCGGCCATTACGTCGGCGGAGCGAAGAGTGATTTCACCCAAGGAGGGACTGGTCCGCGAATGTCGGCGTTCCCTCCAGCAACTGTTTGACAGGGTGGATCGCGTGGACCTCGATGACGGCATGCTCCCTTATCGGTGGCACCAGGACCTGGAGCTTCTCATCGATTGGCAGGACGGTGTCCTCAAGCTGGTCGAGGACCCGGCCCCCATTGTCGATGAGGCTGACCTTGAGGGCCCAATGCGCAACCGGGTCTTCCTTCCCTACAACGCGGACAATGCGATCGCGTCGAACTGGTCGCATGTCACGCTCTTCACTTCCATCAAGGCGCAGATGGCCCTTGGGAAGGGCCTGATCGAAAAAGACCCGGTCCAGTGACGACACGCCATCGCCGTCGGCCGTTCACGGTGCCTTGGCGATCAACGCGCGGTTCTTCGGGGTGATCGTCTCGGCGATGTCCTTCCAGCTGACGCGATAGCCCTTGGCTTCAAGGGCGTAGGTGCGGTGGACGTCGATGGCGACGTCGGCACCCAGGGCGTTCTTGAGGGACATTGGAGCCGGGTGGGCATTGTGGGGGCGGCAGCACGGCAGCGCTGCGAAAGGGCCGCCGGATTCGATCGCCATCTCGATCGCGGTGTCGGTGCGCAGGCCGCAGGCGTGAATGGCGAGGACGGCGGTGCCGGGCTCGAGTTGGGCGCGGTTGAGCTGGGTTTCGCGCCACTCGATTTTGGGCGCCACCCAGGGCGCCACGTCGGCCGCAGCGGCGAGGACGCTGTCGGCGCTTGGGGGACGATCGCGGTCCACGAGGAGAACCCGCTCGACCTGATGCTCCATCAAGGCAAACAGCACCCCGCCCAGCCCGTGGCCGCAGCAGAGATCGGCGAGGCTTGGGCGGCGGATGACCTTGCGACAGAGGGAGAAGGTCTCGACGGCCTCGAAGAGTTCCTTGACGGGGATGGCGCTGCGCTTGCAGAGGGCGCGGGCGAAGGTCGCGGCGAGGGTGTCGCCGGGGAAGCGGTCGGCGTCCCTCGGAGAGAGGCTCGAGCGCGAGCCGATCCAGGGGTCGCTTGCGTCAAAGTGACGGAAGAAGCGGAGGGTACGGCGGACGCTGGAAGGCGCGTCCGGAGCCCCGTTTTGAGGGGCGTCTGCGTGGGGGGAGGGGGATTCAGTCAAGGTGGAGGTGGATTGGCCCGAAAGCGTCGCATGGAGAGACGCTGACGCGCTTCCGTCCTCCCATCGTAAGGGTCGTGTGGCTCCAGCGCGGCCCCGTCCCGAATCCGACATAGAGTAGCGCCCGCGCTGCGCCGCGAACCGATCCCCCGCGGCCGCCCTATCCACCATGCTGATTGCACCCCTGGCTCTCCTGCCATTCCTTTCGTTTGCTCCCCAGGAATCCGCTCTGGAGACGCCCGTCGCGGCGTCTATTCCTGAGTCCATTCCGGAATCCACTCCGGGGCCCGCCGAGATCCTGGAGGGCCTCGACTTCCGCGAAGTCGGTCCTTACCGCGGGGGCCGCGCCGCCGCGGTCACCGGCCTCGACGGCCAGCCGAACACCTATTACATGGGCGCGGCCGGCGGCGGCGTCTGGAAGACCGAGAACGGCGGCGTCTCCTGGGACAACATCACCGACGGGTACTTCGGCGGCTCCATCGGCGCCGTGGCGGTGAGCGAATGGGATCCCAACGTGATCTACGTGGGCGGCGGTGAGAAGACCGTGCGCGGCAACGTCGGCCACGGCGACGGCATGTGGCGCTCCGACGACGCCGGGCGTACCTGGCGCCAGATCGGCCTTGAGGACTCGCACCACATCACCCGCGTGCGCATCCACCCCAAGAACCCGGACGTGGCGTGGGCGTCGGTGCTCGGCCACCTCTACGGGCCTCACCCCACCCGCGGGGTCTACAAGACCACCGACGGCGGCGAGACCTGGAACCAAACGCTTTTCGTCGACGACAACGTCGGCTGCGTCGATCTCGCCCTCGACCCGACCAACCCACGGAACCTGTTCGCGAGCTTCTGGCGCGTGCGCCGCACGCCGTACTCCCTGAGCTCCGGCGGCGAAGGCTCGTCCCTTTGGAAGAGCACCGACGGCGGCGAGACCTGGGCCGACATCTCGACGAACGACGGGATGCCCGACGGCCCCCTCGGCATCAGCGGCGTGTCGGTATCCGCCGCGGACCCCGACGTGGTGTACGCGATCATCGAGGCCAAGAATGGCGGGGTCTTTCGGTCGAACGACGGCGGCGAGACCTGGTCCAAGCGCAACTCTGAGCGCAAGCTGCGCCAGCGCGCGTGGTACTACAGCCGCCTCCAGGCGGATCCGAGCGACGTGGATCGCCTCTACGTCATGAACGTTGGCTTCCACCGTTCCGATGATGGGGGCAAGACCTTCGAACGCATCGGCACGCCCCACGGGGACAACCACGATCTATGGATCGCCCCGTCCGACCCCATGCGCATGATCGAGGGCAACGACGGCGGCGCCAACGTCAGCGTCGACGGCGGCAAGAGCTGGTCTGAGCAGTCGAACCAGCCCACGTCCCAGATGTACCGCGTCTCCACGGACAACGCGTTCCCGTACCGTCTCCTCGGCGGGCAACAGGACAACTCGGCCGTGCGCATCCGGCACCTGTCCCTCAACGGCGGCAGCATCGGCGAGCGCGACTGGGAATCCACCGCGGGTGGCGAGAGCGGACACATCGCAGCCCACCCGGTGGATACGGACCTCGTCTTCGGCGGGTCCTACGGCGGTTACCTTTCGATGGTGAACCACCGCTCCGGCCAGCGCCGGAGCGTCACCGTCTGGCCCGACAACCCCATGGGTTACGGGGCAGAGGGCATGCGCTACCGCTTCCAGTGGAACTTCCCGCTCTTCTTCTCGCCCCACGGCGACCCCGAGGCGGCGCCCGACTCCGAGGAGAGCTACGCCCTCTACGCGGGATCGAACGTGCTGTTCCGCTCGACGGACCTCGGCCAGAGCTGGACCGCCATCAGCCCCGACCTGACCCGCAACGATCCCGAACGCCTCGGCTCCTCGGGCGGTCCGATCACGAAGGACAACACCGGCGTCGAGTACTACTGCACGATCTTCGCGGCCTGCGAATCGCCCCTGCAAAAGGGCGTGATTTGGGCCGGCTCCGACGACGGCCTGGTGCACGTGACGTGGGATGACGGTGAAACCTGGAACGACGTCACGCCCTACGGCCTGCCGGAATGGACCCAGATCAACGACCTGATCGCGGACCCCTTCACTTCCGGTGGTGCCTACCTTGCGGGCACGCGGTACAAGCTCGACGACTTCCAGCCGTACCTCTTCCACACGACGGACTTCGGTGAGAACTGGACGGACCTTTCGGCCGGCCTCCCGTCGGACCACTTCACGCGCGCCATCGAGGCGGATACCGAGCGCCGCGGCCTGCTCTTCGCGGGCACCGAGCGCGGACTCTACGTGTCGATGAACGGCGGCGAGGACTGGACGTCCTTCCAGCAGGGCCTGCCCACCGTCCCGATCACCGATATCGCGATCAAGGAGGACGACCTCATCGTCGCCACCCAGGGCCGCGGATTCTGGATCCTCGATCAGATGGCGCCCCTGCGCCAACTCGTGCCGAGCGCCCACGCTGGCAACACCGTGATCTTCACCCCCGAGCCCACGACCCGGGCCATGGGGGGGCGACGGTCGCGCCCGGGCAACAATGGAACCAACGCGAGCTTTGGCCTGACCTTTGATTACCTGCTCGGGGAGGTGCCCGAGGACTTCTCGCTCACGATCAAGGACTTCGACGGCAAGGTGGTTCGCACGTTCACGCCCAAGGGCAAAGGAACGAAGAACCCGAACGCCGCCGAGTCGAACGACATCTTGCCCGCGGAAGAGGGCTTCAACCGCTTCACCTGGAACCTGCGCGCGACGGGCGCCGAGTCCTTCCCCAAGATGATCTTCTGGGGCGCGAGCCTCGGAGGTCCGAAGGTCCCCCCGGGCCGCTACCGCGCGGAGTTCAACGTGGACGGCACCGAGGTCAGTGTGCCCGCGATCGTGCGCGCCGACCCCCGCTCGGACGCCACCAGCATGGACCTCGTGAACCAGTACGAATTCGTGCGCGAGACCGGCGAGACCCTGACCCGGGCCCACAAGGCGATCCGCGACCTGCGCACCGCCCGGGCCGATCTGGAAGACCTCAAGGGCCGTATGGAGCCCACCGAGAACGAGCCTGCCGCCCAGCTCGAAGAGCGCATTGACGCTGCCCTCGAGACAATGAAGTCGGTGGAGGAGGCCCTCTACCAGACCAAGAACCAGTCGGGCCAGGACCCCCTCAACTTCCCGATCCGGCTCACGAACAAGCTCGCGGGGGCCCGTTCGGGCGCCATGACGGGGGAGTTTGCGCCGACCGAAGGCATGATCGGGGTGGCGAACGAGATCACCGCCAAGATCGAGGCTGAGCTGGCTCGACTGGCGCCGGTCTTCGAAGTGGAGCTGCCCGCCATCGATGCGGCGGCCCGCGAGCTGGCGCTGCCGCTCGTGCGGAGCCCCAAGTAGCCCCTGAGGTTGTCCCCCCTGAGGGGGAGTCGGAACGACTCGGGCGAGTCCCTTCCCAAGGGGCTCGCCCGAGTCGTATGGTGCAGCCACCATGAGCTTCGCCCTCGCTGAGAAGATCGTCACCGAAGAGCTGCTCCCGTTCGCAGGCACCCTGCTCGTGGTGATCCTCGCGATGGCGGGGGTTCGTCACGTCGTCCTTCGGCTGCCCGAGCGCGGCGGCTACCGCGGCCAGCTCGCGCTTTTCCTGTTCATCGTCCTGGGGCTGCTAGCGATTTTGGTGGCGCTGCCCCTCGAGGAGCATTTGCGGGACAAGGTCTTCGAACTCGTTGGCATAGTCCTCTCCGCGGCGATCGCGCTCTCGTCAACGACGTTCCTCGGCAACCTGATCGCCGGGGGCATGCTGCGCACGGTGCGCCACTTCGAACCAGGGGACTGGGTCAAGGTGGGCGACCACTTCGGCCGCGTGACGGAGCGGGGACTCTTGCACACGGAGATCCAAACGGCGGATCGCGACCTCACGACGCTTCCGAATACGTACCTCGCGACGAACCCGGTCAAGGTCATGCGCCGCTCCGGTACCGTGATCAGCGTGAAGGTTGGCCTCGGCTACGACGTACCCCACGCGCGCGTCGAAGAGGCGTTGCTGCTCGCCGCGGGGGACGTGGGCCTCGAGGATTCGTACATGGCCGTCGATAGCCTTGGGGACTACGCGGTGAATTATCGGTTAGCGGGCGTGCTCAAGGACATCGACCGCATCCTGTCGACCCGGTCGAAGCTCCGGCGCAAGGTCCTCGACAGGCTGCATGTGGCCGGGATCGAGATCATGTCGCCGCAGTTCATGAACGTGCTTCAGCGCGGGCGCGGGGACGTGGCCATTCCGGATCAGATCGGCGGTGCGCGGGAAACCGGCAAGGCGCCGGAAGCGGTGGCTTTCGACAAGGCGGACGCAGCCAAAGACATCGAGATGAAGCGCGCAACGATCGCCGCCATGGGGGCCAAGGTGGCGGAGATCGATACGCGGCTCCCGGGGCTCGAGGGCAAAGAGAAAGAGGCCCTCGAGTGGGAACGCGCCCGGATTCAAGGCGAAGCGAAGCACCTCACCGATGAGATCGCGGCCCTAGAGGAGGGGCTGCCCAACGACTGAGCATCCCGGCGCCGCGTCCCCGTGATGGGGGAAGCATCGCCCTTCAGCGGGTGACGGTCCAGCGCAGCACCACGCGGCGCAGTCGGTTGGTTTCGTTTTCGGGCAAGACGAGCACCATGGGCTCACGCTCGAGGGTGAGCGTGCCGCTGCCCTTCGGCAAATCCGCGAGGGTCAAGCCCAGGTCCACGGTGCCCACGTCGCGGGATCCGAAGGTCGGGCTCGTGTCGGTCACGGTGAACCGCAGCGGGCGATCCCCGCGGGCGCGGACCTCCAGGACATTGCCCTCCGGCGGGTCGATGGCCTCACCGGGGATCAAGTAAGGGGCGCAGCGGGGACCGGGTGTCTTCGCGAGGGTGTCCTTGCCGGATTGGATGGCGCAGCGCAGGGGCGCGTGGTCGCCGTTGGTCGCCCAGAGCTGGCCACCGGTGCGCGGGTCGCAGGCGACTTCCATCACGACGAAGCGGACTCGGGTCCGATTGCGGGCGAGGGACTCGATGCGGCTGTCGATGCGCTCCTCGTTGAAGGCGAGGTCCGGATGCCCGGGGTGCTCGACGCTCAGTCGGTCGAGCATGCGGGTTGCGGCGGCGGTTTGGTCCTTGGCAAGGGCCGCCCCGAGGGCGTCGAGGAGGCCGGCGGCGGTGGCGCCCTTGGGCGGGTCGGGGATCGGGTGATCGATCACGAGGCCCGGGTCGTACGGGCTCATGCGGTAGCCCACCACGAGCCGCGTCGCGTGCCCATCGGGGTCTTCGAAGGTGAGTTTGCCGCCCCCGAGCTCCGGGAGCGGGGAGAGCGGCAAGGGGCCGAGGACCAGCTCCGGTCCACCGAACATGCCCGACACGCTGAGGATCTCGACGGTCGCGCCCAGGTGGAACGACGTGCGGAGGGTCGCGATGTTGGCTTGCCGATCTTCTTCGGTGGCTGCCAGGCTGGGGGCCAGCTCAGGCGTCGCGAAGACCTCGGTCTCCTCGACGCAGAAGCGCGCGAAGTACGACTCGGATGGGTCCACCGAATCGAGGGTCTCGATCCTGAACTCAATCGGGCGCAGGGCGGAGCGGAAGGCGGCCTCCCGGGCCTCGATGCGCGACAAAAGGTCCTTGAGGGAGTTCGGCCAAGGGGGCCCCGCTGGGACTGCTGAAAGGGCGCTCCGGGCCGCACCAAAATCGCCGTCTGCAAGGGCGGCGCCCGCGGCTTCCAGCACGTGGTCCACGGCCAGAGAGTAGCGGGCGTCCTCGCGCTCTTTGGCACGCTCGGCGGCGGTCGTGTGGGGGCTACCGGTCCCTTGGCCGCCTCCCCCGTGGGGGATGCCTGGCCCGGCCGGCGTCGGCTCCTCAGGGCCAGCCCAAAGCCACCAGGCGAGCCCGCCAAGGGCCAAGGCCACGGCGCCAAAAGCACCGATCCAAAGGTAGTGGGGGTGCTCCTTCGAAACCATCGCTGGAGACTGTCGGACGCGGAGGTCCCTGACGCAAGTACGATGCACGTTCGCCATGAAGACAGCGACGGACAATGAGACGATGGGACCCCGCGCTTTCACGGCGCGACGCCTTTGGACCCTGGCCTGCGGGGGGCAAGGGGTCGGCCCCCATGGGGGCGAGCCGCTCAGAGGGCACGTGGTCCTTACGGAGGGGGGACGGGTCGTTTCGATCGTGCCCCAGGGAGAGATTCCCCCCGGCACGGAGGTGGTGGACCTTGGGGACGTGGACCTCGCCCCGGGTTTCGTGGACGTCCAGGTCAACGGCGGTGGCGGGGCGCTCTTCAACGATACGCCTACCGTGGAGGGCATTCGCGTGATCGCGGAGGCCCACCGCGCCTTTGGAACCACGTCATTGCTGCCGACGCTGATCACGGACGGTGTGCAGGTGATCGAAACGGCCCGCGCCGCGGCCAATGCCGCCGTGGCCGAGGTTCCGGGGGTGCTCGGCGTCCACTTTGAGGGGCCGTTCCTCGATGAGCGCAAGACCGGCGCCCATGATCCGGACCACGTGCGGAATGCCGGGTCTGCGGATCTCGACGGGATGTTCCGTGGGGCGGCTGGCGTGACCCTGGTCACGGCGGCGGCAAACAAGCTAGGGGACGGCGTGCTCGAGGACATCCGGCGCCGGGGCGGAATCGTCTGCCTTGGGCATTGCGCCTCGACCTTCGACGAAGCGAGCGACGCCTTCGGGCGCGGCGCGACCGGCGTGACCCACCTCTTCAACGCGATGAGTTCCTTGGGGAGCCGCGCGCCCGGCCTCGTGGGGGCGGCTTTCGCTTCGGATTCCGTCTTCTGCGGCTTCATCGCCGATGGGATTCACGTGGCCTTCGGGGCGGCCCGTGCCGCATGGAAGGCCCTGGGCAGCGATCGCATGATGCTCGTGACGGACGCGGTGCAGCCGGTGGGTACGGACATGACGGAGTTCTCCCTCGGCGGCCAGCGGGTTCAGGTCAAGGACGGTGCCTGCATCAACGAAGAGGGCAACCTTGCCGGATCGGCCCTCGACATGGCGAGCGCGGTGCGGAACGCCGTGAAACACATGGGGGTTCCCCTCGGCTGCGCGCTCGCGATGGCCTCGCGTACGCCCGCGACGTTCCTCGGCATGGACGCGGAGGTCGGGTGCTTGGTGCCCGGGAGCCGCGCGGACATGGTGGCCCTCGATTCGGGGGGCCGTGTGACCGCGGTGATCCAAGGGGCGCGTGCCGTGACGGCCTGTTAGCCTCGGGCCCATGGCTCGAGGCTCATGGGTAACAGGTTTGGTGGCGGGTATCGCCGCAGGGGCGCTCGCTGGCGGGATGGCCGGCTGGCTGGCAAGGGGACAAGCAGAGGAGGCGGCGCCGTTGGGTACGGTCCCTCCGGTGGACGGCGTGGAGGCAGCGGGCGAGGGCGACTCGCCAGCGGCGGAGCTTGAGGGCGTCTCGGACTCTGCCAAGGCCGAGCGGGAGGCTCCCACGGACAAGGCCCCACGGCAATCGGCGAGCGCCGGTGACGATTCGGGAGAGCTCTTCAGCAAGCGGCTCCTCGAGTACGCCGAGGCAGGTCTCCGGGAAGGGTGGGGCCACACCCGCAAGGACGAGCCCACTGACGACGAGGTCGAACGGGGCATCGGCATCTTTTGCGAACAGACTTTGGGCCTCCCAATGGGCGTGGGTCACCAGCTCGCGCTGCGGCGCTCGGAATCCGAGCTCGCCCTTGAGGACGCAAGGACGGGAGGGGTCTTCTCGGTGCTCAAGCGCCTAGCAGGCCGTTGAACAAGTCGGCTATTCAGAATGTCGTCCATCGGACGCCT